>CACGYL010000012.1 GCA_902577285.1 uncultured Pelagibacteraceae bacterium
TAGGTGAGGTTGTAGACGGAACTTTAGCTCTTATTAAAAACAAAGATATTAAAATAAACGAATTGATGAAACATATTCCTGGACCAGATTTTCCAACTGGAGGATTGATAATTGGTAAAGATATAATTAAACAAGGCTATAGAACTGGAAGAGGATCTTTCAAAATAAGAGGTGAAATTTCAGTTGAAAATCTTAAAAATGGAAAGGATAGACTAGTAGTTTCATCTATACCTTATCAAATCAACAAATCTAATTTAAATGAGAGAATAGCAGAATTAGTGAGAGATAAAAAAATCGAAGGCATAAGCGATATAAGAGATGAGTCTAATAGCGAAGGTATAAGAGTGTCTATAGACCTGAGAAGAAATGTTGAACCAGAAACTGTTAAAAGACAATTGTATAAGTATACTTCAATAGAGTCATCATTTGGTTTTAATTCTTTAGCAATTGTTGATCAAAAACCAAAGACTTGTAATCTTAAAGATTTTTTAGAAAATTTTTTAAAATTTAGAGAAGATGTAGTTATAAAAAGAACTAAATTTGATTTAAAAAAAGCAGAGGAAAGAGTTCACATTTTACTAGGTTTATCTGTAAGTGTTGAAAATATTGATAAAGTTATAAAAATAATTAGATCGTCAAAAAATCCTGAAGAAGCAAAAAGTTCACTTCTAAAAACAGTTTGGAAAATTAACAAAGCTTCTAAACTTATAAAATTAGTTGATAGTAGAAATTACAAAGGGAAATATAAATTATCTCAAGATCAAGTAATATCAATATTAGAATTAAGACTACAAAAATTGACTGCTATAGGTATTAACGAAATAGAGTTAGAAATAAAAAAATTAGCTGAAGAGATTTCTAAATATAAAAAGATTATTAATTCTAAAACTGAACTATTAAAAGTAATAAGTAATGATCTGCAAACGATAAAAGACAAATTTTCGGTTCCACGAAGAACTAAAATTATAGATGCAGTTTTAAATTATGACATTGAAGAAACCATCCAAAAAGAATCAGTAATAATAACTATAACACTTCAAGGATATATCAAAAGAGGAGCCTTAAGTGGTGTTAAACAGCAAAAAAGAGGTGGAAAAGGAAAAACAGGAATTAAAACAAGAGAAGAAGACTCTGTAGTTCAAACATTGTCTGTAGATACTCATACGTCATTATTATTTTTTTCTACTGAGGGTTTAGCATATAAGGTGAAAGCCTGGAAAATACCTGAAGGTTCAGCTTCATCTAAAGGAAAATCACTTTTTAATATTTTACCTTTAAAAAATCATCAGTCTATAAGTTCGATTATGCCATTCCCTGATGAAGATGTTGATAAGAAAAATATGCATATAATATTTGCTACTAGTAAAGGAAAAATTAGAAAAAATAACCTAGAAGATTTTTCATCAATTAACGCATCTGGAAAAATAGCAATGAAACTAGACTCAGATGATAAAATTGTAGGTGTAAAAATATGCACTGATGATCAAGACATAATGCTAAATACAAAATTTGGTAAATGTATTAGGTTTGAGTCAAAAAAATTGAGAGTCTTCAAAGGAAGATCTTCTAAAGGTATAAGAGGTATTAATCTAACTGAAAAAGATACAATTGTTTCATTATCTATTATTGATAAAGACAATATTAAAAAAAGCAAAATTAAAACAAAGGATGAAAAATTAGAAGTTAAAGCTAAAGAAAAATTTATTTTATCAATTACAGAAAATGGTTATGGCAAAAGAACTTCCCATTATGATTTTAGAGTAACTAATAGAGGAGGAAAGGGCATAATTGGAATTGTAAATTCTCCGAGAAACGGTAATGTATCATCGTCGTTTCCTGTTTTTGAAGGTGATCAAATCCTAATTTCTACCAATAAAGGTAGAGTGATAAGAACAGCCGTTAAAGAAATCAGAATAGCTGGAAGAAATACCCAAGGAGTAAGAATTATTAAATTAACTGGTGATGAAAAGGTAGTTTCTTCAATTAAATTAGATGATAACTTGGTTTAATGAAAAATATTGCAATTTATCCTGGAACATTTGACCCAATAACCAATGGTCACATTGATGTTATAAAAAAAGCTCTAAAATTAGTTGATAAAATTATTGTTGGTATATCTGACGGTAATGAGAAAAATTTTTTATTTCCAATTGATGAAAGATTAAAAATTGTTACTAAGGCTTTATATAATGACTTAAAGCTTCCAAAAAATAAGATACAGGTGATTAAATTTAATTCTCTTACTACTGAATTATGTAAAAAATATAAGTCAAATTTAATTCTTAGAGGTTTGAGAGCAGTTTCAGATTTTGAATATGAATTTCAATTAGCTGGTATGAATAGAAAATTAAATAATAAAGTTGAAACAGTCTTTCTTATGTCTGATGTTGAAAATCAGATAATATCTTCTAGATTTGTTAAAGAAATAGCCCAACATAAAGGGGATTTAAAGAAATTTACAACTAAAAGTACCATCAAGTCATTAAAAGAAATTTATGCTTAAAAAAATTAGTATTTTATTTTTATCAATATTTTTATTAATAACAGTTGTAAATGCAAAGGAGAATAAAATGATACTAAAACTAAAAGATGGGGATGTTAAAATTGAATTATTTCCAGACGTAGCACCAAACCATGTTAAAAGAATAACTGAATTAGCCAACAGTGGAAAATATGATGGTGTTGTTTTTCACAGAGTAATAGATGGTTTTATGGCTCAAACAGGTGATGTTCAATTTGGAAATTCATCATCCGATAGTTTTAACTTAAGTAGAGCTGGTATGGGTGGTTCTCAATTACCTGATTTAAAAGAGGAGTTTAATGATTTACCTCATGAAAGAGGCACATTATCAATGGCAAGATCCTCAGACCCTAATAGCGCTAACAGCCAATTCTTTATTTGTTTTGGTCCAACTCCACATCTAGATAGACAATATACTGTATTTGGAAAAGTTCTAGAGGGAATGGAGTTTGTGGATATGATAAAAAAAGGAGATGGACCAAATGGATCTGTCTCTAATCCAGACAAAATAATTAGTTTTAAATCTGAGTAAATTTTAATGGATGGAAGCCATAAAAAAGAATTTTTCTTTTAGCGTAAAACATCAACACAAAAATTATCGAGTTGGATTAATTCAAACCCACCGTGGAGAAATAGATACACCTGCTTTTATGCCTGTAGGAACTCAGGCTACTGTGAAAGGTGTTTTTATTGATGATATTATAAAGTCTGGTAGTCAAATAATTCTTTCTAATACTTACCACTTAATGATCAGACCTGGCACTGAAAGAATAGAGGCTGTAGGCGGTCTTCATAAATTTATGAATTGCAAACTTCCTATACTAACTGACTCAGGAGGCTATCAGGTTATGTCTTTATCTAAATTTAACAAAATCGATAGAGACAAAGGAGCAATTTTTCAATCTCATATAGACGGAAAAACTTTCATCTTAAGTCCCGAGGAAAGTATTAAAATTCAAAAAAAACTTAATTCAGATATTGTTATGGTAATGGATGAGTGTCCAAAAAAAACCAAAGATTACAACAAAATTAAAAACTCCATGGAATTATCTACAGAATGGGCAAAAAGATCAAAGGATGAATTTGGAAATAATCCACATAAAGCTTTGTTTGGTATTGTCCAAGGAGGTTTGTTTAATGATCTTAGAATTGAGTCTTTAAAAAAATTAATTAATATAAAATTTGATGGATATGCAATTGGAGGTTTAGCTGTTGGAGAAACACAAAAGCAAATGTTTGATGTTTTAGATGGAATTAAAGATTATTTACCTATAGATAAACCAAGATATTTGATGGGTGTAGGAACGCCATCTGATATATTGGGTGCAGTAAAAAGAGGTATTGATATGTTCGATTGTGTTCTACCAACTAGGTCAGGAAGAACAGGATTGGCTTTCACATGGAATGGAAGAATTCAAATAAGAAATTCTGAAAATAAATCAGATAATACACCTCTAGATAGTAGCGTTACTAAATTTGATTTAAATAAATATTCTAAAAATTATTTGAATCATCTACACAATACTAATGAAATGTTGGCTTCAATGATTTTAACATTAAATAATGTAAACTTTTATCAAGAACTTATGTACGAAATTCGAAAAAATATCAAAATGGGAACTTTTGAGGAATTTCACGATAAGTATATTAATATTTTGTAAATTTTAACCATTGCCAAATATTAAAAAATCAATATAAGAAATTTCGTGTTGGGCCCTTAGCTCAGTTGGTAGAGCAATTCCCTTTTAAGGAATGGGTCGATGGTTCGAGTCCATCAGGGCTCACCAACGCATCAGGCAATTGGTGGGTATTTTAAAATAATCTCATTTATCCAATTATTAATTTGATTAATTCTTCTATCATTTGATGGATGTGTGCTCATGAACTCAGGTGGTTCTTTTCCTCTATTTGCTTTCTTCATCCTCTCCCATATTTTGGTAGTTTCTCTTATATCGTAACCAGATAAAGACGAAAAAATTAATCCTAAATAATCAGCTTCACTCTCTTGTTTTCTTGTAAAAGGGTTCATTATTCCAATTTGGGATAACAAACCAACTGTATTCATGCCTGTCGTCCTATTAACTTGAGATATTTTTCCTCCAGTTGCAATATCTATTATTCCAGTTGTCGTATTCAATAATACTGTTCTACTTGCTCTCTCAACTGAATGTTTTGCTACAGCATGAGCAATTTCATGGCCCATTACAGCTGCTAAACCATCATCATTTTTAGTAATATCTAACATACCAGTGTATACAGCAATCTTTCCTCCAGGCATGCACCAGGCATTTTTAACTTTTTTATTATCTATTAAAATGTATTCCCATGTAAAGTTTGCAGTAGGGTCCTCCATATTATTTTTATAAAAATATTCAGATATCGAAGTTTCTATTTTTGACCCAATTGTAATAATTTTATCTAAAGTTTCTTTATCGTCGCTTAATTTCGCTTTTTGTTTTACTTTTTCATACAATTGAGCAGCTTGTGCATTCAATTTTGATTCTGGAATTAATCTTAACTGCTTTCTATCTGTAATTGGTGTAGTGGTACATGCATGTAAACCAGCAGAAAGACAGCCACAACCCATTAAATATATAAAATTTCTTCTATTCACTTTTCTTATTATTTATATTACATGTATTTTATTATCAATATAAGTTATGTCTAAATTAAGAAGAAAAAGAATTTCATTTGTAGCAAGGTTAAGAAATTACTTTATAACGGGAATAGTTGTTTTGGTTCCTATTGGGATTACATTGTACCTCACAACTTTTTTTATATCAATTTCATCTAAACTAATTCCACAAGGAATAAATCCAAACAGCTATTTACCTTTTGCAATTCCAGGCTTAGAAATTTTACTTTCGGTAATATTTATCACTCTTATTGGTGGGTTATCACTTTCATTTATTGGTAAAAAATTCTTACAATTATTTAATGACTTATTAAAAAAAATACCAATTTTAAGAACTATATATTCTGCAATTGGACAAATGACAGAAACATTTGCTCCAAAAAAAGGTTCAAAAAAAAGTGTAGTTTTAATTCAATACCCAAGAAAAGGTACATGGGCTGTTGGTTTTGCTACAAAAGAAAATAAAGGTGAAATCTCAAAAAAAACTGAAACAGAGTTAGTAAATGTTTTTGTGCCCACTACACCAAACCCTACTAGTGGTTTTTTATTAATGTTTCCTAAGAGTGAAATTGTATATCTTGATATGACATTTGAGGAAGCCTCAAAGTTTATAGTTTCAGCTGGAACTTCGGATACTAAATCTAAATAATCTCATTAATTATTGAAACTTTATCATAAAGTTTTAACAGAATATTAAAATTTTTTGTTTGTATTTTATTTTTTTCAATTTTTTTAATTTCTCTTTCAGCAATGTTGAAAAGATCTTCATGTTGAATAGGGTCTGCAAGGTTGTATTTTTTTAAGCCGCTTTGCTTAAAACCTAGTATATCACCATATCCTCTAATTTTTAAATCTTCCTCTGCAATTTTAAAACCATCATTAGTATTTTTAAGTATTGTTATTCTCTTACGAGCATTTTCACTCAGTCCTGTTTTAAACATGAGTATACATGATGACTCTTTATTACCTCTGCCAACGCGTCCTCTTAATTGATGAAGTTGTGATAATCCGTATTTGTTTGAATTTTCAATTACAATTACATTAGCATTTGGAAAATCAATTCCAACCTCTATTACAGTAGTTGAAACTAATATATCTATCTTTCTATCATTGAACCGATTTAAAACTTTATCTTTTTCTTCTTTACTCATTGATCCATTAACAATATCAACTCTTTTTTTAAAAATTTTACTTAAATATTTATATTTCTCAGTGGTAGATTGATGATCGATTTTATTTGAATCTTTTATAAGAGGACAAACCCAAAATACTTGATTTTTTTTTTTAATTTCGCTTTTAATGAAATTTACAACATCATTAATTTTTGACTCATTTTTACTATATGTTTTAATCGGTTGTCTATCATTTGGTTTTGATTTAATTAAAGAAATATCCATATCTCCATATATTGTCATCATCATTGTTCTTGGTATAGGAGTTGCTGACATTACTAGTACATCGCAATCCTTACCACCTTTGTCTGATAGTTTTTTTCTTTGACTCACTCCAAATTTATGTTGTTCATCAATAATTATTAAACCTAAATTGGAATAAGTAATTTTTTCTTGAAAAAGAGAATGTGTACCAACTAAAATATTAATTTTATTATTTGAGAGGTCATTTAAAATTTTTTGTCTTTTTTTATACTCAGTCTTTCCAGTTAATATTTCAGGATTACAAAAACTATTAAAATTTTCTAATATAAATTTATAATGCTGAATAGCTAATATTTCTGTTGGTGCCATCATTGCAACTTGATAACCTGATTTTATTGCATTCAATGCAGCAATTACAGAGACTATTGTTTTCCCAGATCCCACATCACCTTGCAATAATCTGAACATTTTTTCGTTTGAACCCATATCTTTATTTATATTTTTTAATGAAGATATTTGATCAACAGTTAGTTTGAATTTTAAGTTACTTATTATTTTATTTTGATGTTGTAAGTTGATAATTTTATTTTTTTTTTTTATTTTTTTAATTTTATTTCTAATATTTGAAGAGAGTAAAAAATTTGCAAAAATTTCGTCAAAAACCAGTCTTTTAAAATATTTCGTATTTCGAATTTTTCTAATTTCCTCCTGATGAATCTTAATAACACACTCTTTCCAAGTTACATTGTCAAATAAATTTGACACTGATAATGGCAACCACTCGTCTAAATCAGGTAAATTTTGTAAAACATTATTTAATATCAAATTATATTTATTTAATTTTAAACCTTCTGAAAGACTATATTTTCTATCATCATTTATAATATTTAAATTATTTGTATTTTTTGATGTTGGATTTACAAATTGAAATTTATTTCTAAAGTTATTAGCCTTTCCGTGAATAATTACTTCTTCATTTAAGGGTAATAATTTTCTGATATACCCCTCGTAGCTATTAAAAAAAATGCAATCTAATTTTACTCCACTTTTTTCACATATTACTCTATTTGGTAAATTTCTAACTCTAGGAAAATTATATTTTATTGGTGTTACTTTAATGTTGTAATTTTTTCCTACTTGTAAATCATTGACTTCTGTGTCATCAGCTGTTTCAATTCTTGAAATAGGCAAATGCCATAAAAGATCAAAAATTGTGAAAATTTTTTTCTTATTAAATGAATTTAATGTTTTTTTGCCTACACCTTTAATTTTATCTATAGGTGACAATAAATATTCAAAATTACTCATTAAATATATATATATGGTTATAAGCAATGAATTCAAACAAACAAAATTTAATTAATAAAATTATTTATAGATCTCAATATAGAGGTACAAAAGAAATGGACATTTTTGTAAGTAGTTTTGTTAAATCCATTATTGATTCATTATCAATAGATGATTTAAAAGATTTGGATTTATTAGTTAACATGAATGACGAAGATATTTCTAAAATATCAAAAAATGAAATGAGCTTTGAAAATAAAAAAATATTAAAACTATTGATTGATTTTAAATAGATGGCGGAGAGACTGGGATTCGAACCCAGGAAAGAGTTGCCCCTTTGTCGGTTTTCAAGACCGATGCTTTCAACCGCTCAGCCATCTCTCCTTGAGCAAGGTTTTAGTATTATTAATATATATTTCAACAATAAAATGACTTAAGTAGTTATTAATAATATTCAAATAATTTAAAATGAACAAAAAAAATTTTAATAAAGGAGTTTTGTTAACATCCTTTGGTTCATTTTGGTGGGGTTTTTTTGGAGTTATATACTTTAAATATATTTCTTTTGCAGGTCATGTGGAGGTATTAATTCATAGAAGTGTTTGGACAGCTTTTTTGCTATTAATTACTACTTTTTTGTTTTCAAAATGGAGTATTTTTAAAAAAATTCTTAATGATAAAAAAAAGTTATTAATTCTTTTTATCTCAGGTTTTTTAATTTTTATTAATTGGGGTGTTTGGATTTATGCAGTTAGTCAGGATAAAATAATAGATGCAAGTTTTGGTTATTTTATAATGCCAATTATAAGTGTTTTCCTTGGCAATTTTTTTTTTAAAGAACCTATTACAAAAAAAGGAAAAATTTCTATCTTTTTAGTAATTATTTCAGTTTGTTATTTGTTAATATTAGATTTTCGTTCAATTCCATGGGTAGGTTTAATTGTAGCTCTAAGTTGGAGTTTTTATAATCTACTAAGAAAAAAAATTAATGTTGATACTGACATTGGTCTTTTTATAGAAAGTTTGTATATACTTCCTTTTGTATTAATTTCTTTTTATTTTATAAGTATAAATAATTATAACGATTTCAGTTTATCAAATCCTTCTTTAATGGCATTACTAATGTTGGCTGGACCAATGACAGTGATTCCACTTTTTTTATATGTGAGGGGTGTTGAATTAGCAGGGCTAGGTCCTGCTGGTATGATTTTTTATATTACCCCAACTTTGCAATTTATACTTGGTTTTTTTATTTATGAAGAGCAATTTAATATAAATGAGTTAGTTAGTTTTATTTTTATATGGATTGCTGTATTTATATATTTGAAAGATATTTATGAAAAAAATTAAAATTTATATTCTTATTCTTTTTACTATTATTAATATTAATGCATATGCTAATGATGTAGAATTCAATGAGTGGAAGAAAAAATTTGAATTAATTGCTTTAAAAAAAGGTGTGAGTTTAAATACAATTAACAACACCTTTAGTAAATCAATTTTCTTAAAAGACGTAATTAAATACGATAGGTACCAACCAGAATTTTATGAAGATACTAAAACATATATTTCAAAGAGAGCAAATAATAAAAAAATTAACGCTGGAATAAAAATTTACAATAAAAATAAAAAAGTAATTGATAAAATTACTAAAGAATTTTCTGTTGATAAGAACTTGCTTCTATCACTTATGGGTATTGAAACAAATTTTGGCAATTATTTAGGAAAAATGGATATAGTTTCATCTTTGGCAACTTTAAGTTATGATAAAAGAAGAAGTGAATTTTTTACTTCAGAACTGATAACACTTTTAATTTTGTTTGATGATGGAATTATAAATCCAAATAATTATTTAGGATCATGGGCTGGAGCATTTGGTAATTTTCAATTTATGCCTTCTACTATTAAAAATTATGCTATTGATTATAACAAAGATAAATCTATAAACTTAAAAAATATTGAAGATTCATTTGCATCTGCTGCTAATTACTTAAATAAAATAGGATGGGATAATAATAAGCCATGTTTTTATAAAGTTGAGCTTATAAATGAAACGCCCCATAAATATCTAAATACATCTGCAAAAAAAATTAAACATAAAAATAAAATATCCTATTTAAAAAAGTACATTAAAAATAGTGAAATTATTAATGATCTTGATAATTTAAATGCGGCACTAGTAACACCTGATTATGATATTATTCCAGATGCAAAAAAACTATCCCCAGCCTATGTAGTTTTTGATAATTACGAATTAATTTTAAAATGGAACAGATCTTTAAGATTTGCTTTAGCTGTTTGTACATTGAAAAGTAAGTTTAAAAATGCAATTTAAATATATTTTATATCTTATATTTTTATCTCTATTTGCTTGTGAACATCATTCTTCAAATATTAATATTAAGAACAAGCCTGAAGAGACAAAACCTATAGTTCAGAAAAAAGAAATTAAAGAAATAGAAAAAATTAAAAAAGAAGAATTAGTTAATATTGTTTACTCTAACAAAGGTTTTGCTTTAATAAACAGTGAAAATTCAAATAATTCATTAGAATATAAATTAGATGATACATCAATTAATATATTAAGTCCTAATTTACCTAATGGAACACCAGTTAGAATAACAAATATAATAAATGGAAAATCCTTAATAACTGTTGTAAAAAAAAAAACTGTTTTACCTATCTATTATAATTCAGTAATTACAAATAGAATTGCAAGTGAATTATTAATAAATCCAAATGAACCTTATGTGCATATTGAAACTATCAATTCTAACAAATTATATGTTGCAAATGATGTAAAAACATTTGATGAGGAAAAAGAAGTAGCTAATAAAGCCCCGGTCGACGATATAATGGTTCAGAGTATAAGTTTGGAAACTGAAAAAAAAGTATCTAAAATTGAAAATTTTGTAACAAATTTCAATTACATAATTAAATTTGCAGATCTTTATTTTGAAGATTCTGCTATTATGTTAAAAAATAGGTTATTTGAAGAGTATAAAATTGAAAATATTTTAATCAAAAAGTTGTCACAAAATAATTTTAGAGTTTATAAAGGACCTTATAAAGATTTTGAAAAATTAAAGAAAGGATTCAAAAATATTAAAAATCTTGATTTTGATAGTATTGAAATAATTAAATTATGAGAATTAAATTTTTATCCTTAATTTTATTAATTTTTGTAACCTTTATAAAGCCAGTTTTTGCTAACTTTGATGTAAATGCAAGAACTGCTATTGTCCAAGATTATTTGTCAGGTAAGATATTGTTTGAAAAAGATGCCGATAGACAAATATTTCCCGCTTCAATGACAAAAATTATGACTTCAATTATAGCTTTTGATTTACTAAAAAGTGGTGAATTGTCTTTAGACGATAAATTTTTAGTATCCGAAAATGCATGGAGATTATCTCAAGCAGGTTATTCTTCAATGTTTATTATGGTTGGGGATGAGATAACAGTTGAAAATCTATTGAGAGGTATCATTGTTTCATCAGGAAATGATGCTTGTATAGCACTTGCAGAGGGTATTGCTGGGACAGAGGAAGAGTTCGCAATTATGATGACTGAAAAAGCAAGAGAAATTGGTATGGAAAATACTAATTTTTCAAACTCTTCAGGAATAAATGCTCCAGACAATTTATCAACAGTTAGAGATATATTAATTATGTCCAATTACTTAATAAAAAATTATCCAAACTATTATGAATATTATAAAGAAACTGAATTTACATGGGAAAGAACTGGCGGAGATCCAATTAAACAAGGTAATCGTAATCCTTTGCTATATAAAAATATTGGTGTTGATGGAATAAAAACAGGATATCTTGCATATGAAAAATATTCTCTTGCCTCAACAATTAAAAGAAATGAGAGAAGAATAATTGCTGTAGGGAGTGGCTTTGTTTCAAAAAATTCAAGATCAAAAGAGTCACTTAAATTATTAACATATGGACTAACTAATTTTGACACGATTAATATTGCTAAAAAAGATGAAATATTTGATGAGCTTGAAGTTTGGCAAGGGACACAAAAAACAATAAAATCCTATATTAATGAAGACGTTTATCAAACTATTCCAAAAGCAAAAAAAAAATATCTAAAAGTTTCAATAGATTATCAAGGGCCATTAAAAGCTCCAATATTAAAAAATGAAATAATTGGTAAAGTTAAAATTTCCTATAAAGATGAACAAATAGGAGAATATGATTTATTAGCTTTTGAAAATGTAAAAAGACAAAATATTTTTTCTAGATTTATTTCCTCAATAAATTTCCTAATCTGGGGCGATGTCTAAAAACCCTATAATTGTCTTCGAAGGTATAGAGACTTCTGGAAAATCCACTAGTTTAAACAAAGCTATCAAATACTTAAAAAAAAATAAAATTAAATATATTAGTTTTAGAGAGCCAGGTGGCACTAATGTTTCTGAAAAATTAAGACAATTAATGTTAAATAAAAAATCAAAATTAAATAATAAAACTGACTTATTTCTACTTATGGCATCTAGGTCAGAAAATTTTGATAAAATTTTAAAAGAAAATTATAAAAAAAAAGTTATTTTAATTGATAGATTTATAGACTCGACATTAGCATATCAACATTATGGCATGGGATTAGATAAAAATTTAATTTTAAGAATGAACAATTTTTTATTAGGTAATTTAAAACCAAATTTTACTTTCCTAAGTGTCGTTAATAAAAAAAATATGCTAAAAAGGCTAAAATCGAGAAAAAATAACAATAAATACGATAATTTTAATTATAATTTTTATAATAAAGTTCAAAAAGGATTTTTACAAATATCGCTTAAAAATAGATCTAAGTACTTAATATTAAATAGTAACAAGGATAGTTTAAAAATTATCGAAAATAAATTAATTAACAAAATGAAACAAATTTTAAAATAAATGAGTGAAACAAGTAAACTTTTTGGTCATAAAACTCAGTTTAGTAATTTAATTTATTTAGACCAAATAGAAAAATTCCCAAATAAGATTTTATTAAATGGTCCTAAAGGTATTGGTAAAAAACTATTAGTAAGTCATTTTTTAAATTACCTTTACTCTAAAAATAATGAGCAATTTTATAATTTAAAGAATAATGAATATAATATAAATAATAATTTATCTCTACTCATTTCCAGTAATTCTCATCCTAATATTTTTAGAATCCAAAAAAAAAAGGATAAAAAAATAATTGATATTGATCAAATTAGAGAGATGATCCAGTTTACCAATCAAACTTCTTTTAATAACGATAGGAAATTTATAATAATTGAGGACATAAACTTATTGGGTATTAATTCAGCAAATGCTCTATTAAAATCTATCGAAGAACCTAATAACAAAACATATTATATTTTAATCAATAATTCTGAATTCAAAATTTTAGAAACAATCAGATCAAGATGTTTAGAATTTAAATTAAGTTTAAATAATTTAGAAGCAATTGAGATTGTGAATTATTATTTTAATAGTGATAAGTATAATGATATTAACTTAGACTTTATAAACAATTATAACTCTCCATCATTTTTAATATCTTTGGTAAAGTTTCTAGAAACCAATGATTTATCTGTAAAAGAGTGTAATATTGAAGATTTATTGGCCTATATTATTAAAAATAAACTATATATATCTGATGAATTTATTAAAGAATATTTAAATTTATTTATTGAACTTTTTTTCTACAAAAATATAAATAATTCTAAGAATATTTCATTCAAAATTAAAAAGTATTTTTATCTAAAACTTTCTTTTGTTAAAAAATATAATTTAGATTTTGAATCATTTTTTCTAGAATTTAATGATAAATTATTAAGTGAATAAAAATTACTACATTACAACACCAATATATTATCCATCTGCAAAGCCACATATGGGCCACGCATATTCAAGTATTATTGCCGATTTTTTTGCAAGATTAAAAAGAATACAGGGTTTTAATGTTTATTTTTTAACTGGTACGGATGAGCATGGACAGAAAATACAACGAGCAGCTGAAGAAAAAAAAATGGATCCATTATTATTCTGTGATGAAATAAGTAAAACTTTTAGAGACTTATCTGAGACATTAAACTTATCAAATAACGATTTTATAAGAACTACAGAAACAAGACATGCTAAATCTGTTGAAAGTCTTTGGAATATTCTAGAAAAAAAAGGTGAAATCTACTTATCAAAGTACTCAGGTTGGTATTCAGTTTCAGATGAAGCGTTTTACACAGAAAGTGAAATTGAGGATTTGGATGGTGTTAAAAAAGCAACCACTTCGGGATCTAAGGTAGAGTGGGTGGAGGAAGAATCTTATTTTTTTAGATTATCTAATTGGCAAGATAAATTGATTGAATTTTATAATAAAAACCCAGATTTTATACTACCTGAAACAAGAAAAAATGAAGTTGTTAGTTTCGTTAAATCAGGGTTAAAAGATTTATCTGTAAGTAGAAAATCATTCAATTGGGGAATAAAAGTTCCTTCTAATAAAGGTCATGTTATTTATGTTTGGTTAGATGCATTAACAAATTATCTAAGTGCTTTAAATTATCCAAATGAAAGTGATGATTTGTATAAATCATTTTGGCCTGCAGATCTCCATTTAATAGGTAAAGATATATTAAGATTCCATGCAATTTACTGGCCAGCTTTTTTATTAGCTGCTGATATAAATCCACCAAAAAGAGTATTTGGCCATGGATGGATACTTTCCGGCGATGAAAAAATGTCAAAATCTAAAGGTAATATTTTAGACCCGCTAGAAATTATAGATACATACGGTTTAGATCCCTTAAGATATTATTTAATTAAAGAGGTTTCTTTCGGTAACGATGGAAATATTTCGCAAGAAAAATTAGAGACTTGTATCAATAGTGATTTAGCTAACAATTACGGAAATCTGTGCCAGAGGGTTTTGGCGTTCTGTGATAAAAATTCTAATTTTGAAGTTCCAGATTATGATAACTTTACAGAAGATGACAAATTGATCTTAGATCACTACTCAAAACATTATGAAAATTTAATAAAATATTCTGATAATCAGGATGTAAATTCATATATAAATTTTATTGTTGAACAGTTATTTGCTGCAAATAAGTATTTTAATGATCAAGAACCATGGAAAAAAAAGAGTGATAAATTAAGAATGAATACAATTATTTATGTTGCATTGGAGTTAATAAGAAAAGTCACTATATTACTATATCCAATAATACCAAGTTCATCTCTAAAGGTCTTAGAGGTATTTGATATAAAGGAAGATAAAATTTATTTTGAGACAATTAGGAATAATAATTATTTAAGGAAAGGTCTTAAATTAAGTAAATTAGATATATTATTCAGAAAGATTGAAAAAAATGATTGATTCACATTGTCACCTAGATCATGAACCTTTAAATCAAAATATTGAAGATATTTTAGCAAAATGTAAAGAGGTGGGTGTTCAAAAGTTATTAACAATATCAACAACATTAAATGGGTTTCCTAAAATTTTAGAGATTATAAATAAAGATGAAATGATATTTGGAACTTTTGGTATACACCCTCATGAAACCAACACTGATCAGGTGTCTAAAGATGAAATAGTTAAAAAAATTAAGTCAAATGATAAAATAATTGGAGTAGGTGAATCAGGTTTAGATTTTTATTATAATAATAGTGATAAAGATAAACAAATAAGAAGTTTTAAAAATCATATAGATGCAGCATTAGAATTAGATATGCCATTAATTGTTCATTCAAGAAATGCTGAAACTGAAACATATGAAATATTAAAAAACTCTAACCAGAATTTAAAAATACTCATGCATTGCTTTACAGGTTCGCTATCATTTGCATTGAAATTAATGGAATTAAATTCTTACTTTTCAGCTAGTGGTATTATTACATTTAAGAATAGCACTGACCTTCAAAGCACTTTTAAAGAATTACCATTAGAAAGATTGCTAATTGAAACAGACAGTCCTTTTTTAGCACCCGAACCAATGAGGGGTAAGAAAAATGAACCATCTTTTGTACGTTACACACTAAAAAAATTATCAAAATTGAAAAATGTAGATTCAGAAGAACTGGATAAAATAACAACTGAAAATTTTAATAGATTATTTTTCAATAAATGAGCATAAAATTTACCATTTTGGGTTGTGGTAGCTCTTTAGGTATACCTCGAATTGATGGATACTATGGAAGTTGTGATCCTAAGAATAAAAAAAATATACGATCAAGATGTTCAGCTCTAATAAGTTCTAAAAACTTAAATATTCTCATTGACACATCTCCTGATTTAAAATTTCAATTATTAAAAAATAAAGTTAAAAATATTGATACAGTTTTTTATACTCATTTACATGCTGATCAAACACATGGAATTAATGAGCTGAGAGTTTTCTCTTTAAAAAATAAAAAAAAAATACCAGTTTTCGCAGATGAAATTACAAAGAAATATCTAAAAAATACATTTGGTTATTGTTTCAAAGATTACAAAAATTATCCATCTATACTTGACGCCAAAATATTAAAAAAAAAGCATTTACTAAATGATTTAAAAACAAAAATTACTATTAAATCATTAAAGGTTCATCATGGATCAATAAAAAGTATTTGTTATATAATTAATGATAAATGTGCTTATGCACCCGATGTTAATAAGATTGATAATAAAGATTTAAAATATCTTAAAAATTTAAAATATCTTATTGTAGATTGTTTAAGATATAATTTTCATCCAACTCATTTTAATTTAGAGGATGTATTGAAATTAATTGATAAAATTAAACCAAAGAATACAATTTTAACAAATTTAAGCAACGAAATTGACTATAATGAAATAAAAAAATTATTACCTAAAAATGTAACTCCAGCTCATGATGGATTGACAGTTTTAATTTAATAAACTTTCAATTTTTTTCGTAATCTTTTTTGATGTTGGGCTTGTTAAAGAAGCATAAGTATCTTCTATTTTACCTTCTTTATTAATTAATATTTTATAAAAATTCCATTTAGGTACTGCTGATTTTCCATGGTTTGCTTTGGCCCATTTATAAATTTCATGAGCATTATCACCTTTAACATCAGTTATTTCTGTAAGTGGAAAATTAATATTAAAGTTAACTTCACAAAATTCTTTAACAGAGCTATTATCAGATTTCTCTTGATTAAATGAATTTGATGGTACACCAAGAACAATTAAGCCTCTGTCTCTATATTTCTCCCATAGTTCTTGCATACCGTTGTATTGTTTTGTAAATCCACAATAGCTTGCTGTATTTACAATCAAAACAGGTTTGCCTTTGAAATCTTTTAAATCTAATTGATCACCTGTAATACTGTTTATTTTAAAATCATAAAAGATCTTTTCATACTCAGCATGCGATGAAATTTTAAAAAAAAACATAATTATGGTAACTCCAAATATTAGTAGGTTTTTCATTATTTAAATTATCTATTTGGTGTAAGTAGTATTAAAAAGTATCCAAATAAAGTGGATAATAATGACCCAGTTAAAACTCCAATTTTTACACCATCCATATACTGCAAATTATCTGCAAATGCTAAATTTCCAACAAACAAACTCATTGTAAAACCAATTCCTGTTAAAACTCCAACTCCATAAAAATTATACCAACTTGTATTACTTGGCATTTGGGCTATTTTTAATTTAATAGATACATACGAAAATACAAAAACACCCAATTGTTTTCCAACAAATAATCCCAAAACTATCCCTAAAGGAACTTTATCTAATAACGATGAAAAGGATAATCCTTCCAAAGATACTCCTGCGTTTGCAAAAGCAAAAATTGGCATTATACCAAATGCAACATATGGACTTATTGCGTGCTCCACTTTTATTAGGAGTGAGAAATCTTTATCTTTTTTTCTGTGAGGTATTGTCATTGCAAGTAGTACACCTGCAATTGTTGCGTGAATTCCTGAATTATGTGTAAAATCCCACAAGAATATTCCAACTATCAAATAAGGTAAAAATTTTTTTATATTTAATTTATTTATAATTAACAAAACTATAAATGCTAAAAGCATTAAAGATAAATATTTAATACTTAAATCACCAGAGTAAAATAGAGCAATTATAACTATAGCTCCTAAATCATCTATAATTGCTAAAGCTGTTAAAAATACTTTTAAAGAAAGAGGCACTCTACTTCCCAATAATGACAATACACCCAAAGAGAAAGCAATATCTGTAGCAGATGGTATTGCCCATCCCTTTAAAGTTTCTCCATCTCCTAAATTTATAATCACATATATTAATGCTGGAATAACCATTCCTCCCACTGCAGCAATTATAGGAAGAAGAGCTTGTTTTATATTTGATAATTCACCCTGCAAAAATTCTCTTTTAATTTCTAGTGTTACAAAAAAGAAAAAAATTGCCATTAATGCATCATTTATCCAATGTAAAACTGAAAGCTTAAGACCAAAATTATTTATTCCAATAAACAAGTATTTATCTAATGTTGAGAAATATAAACTTGATAATTCTGAATTACTTATAATTAAAGCGATTACTGCAGCAAAAAGAAGGACTATTCCACTGGCAGCCTCAAGTTTAAAAAAAGATATAAAGCCTTTTGTAATTTTTTGAATCATATTTAGTTAATAAGATCTTTAAAAAACAGTTTTAAATCCAACATAGTTTCATTAAAGCTATCAAATAGAGGTATTGCACTCGGAAATACATTGGACAAATTATACTTAAATGTGTCTAATAACAATATTAGACCTAATAATGATATGATTAAAATAATTAAATAAATAATTATCATCTTTATTTGGCTTGATTTCTCATTATTTACTTTTTTATTTTTTATTTCAACTTTAGAAACTTCAGTTTTATTTTCTGATATACTTTCTTTGCTTATATCTAAAACATCTTTGACTTTATTCTTTTTATTTACTTTATTATCTTTTTCATCAGTCTTAGAAAGTTTAATATCAGATTTAGTGTTTTTATCTTCAGATATTTTGTTGTTATTATTAACTATATTTATAGTAACTTTATGATGCCATATATGGCTACAAGAGCTACATTTAAGAGTTCTACCATTTTGAGGTATTAATTTTTCATCAAGGTTGAATTTTTTACTACAATTAGGACATTCTATGATCATATGATCTCTTATAGCATTAAATATCAAATATATATGAAATTTGTAACCAATATAACCTTTGAATTTTGTTTTATCTGCTGTATTAGTACTGCAATCGGGGCGTAGCGCAGCCTGGTAGCGCATCTGGTTTGGGACCAGAGGGTCGCAGGTTCAAATCCTGCCGCCCCGACCATTGATTATGAAAAAAGCTAAAATCTATAAGCCTTCAAAAACTGCAATGCAATCAGGTTTGAAGAAGTTTGATAAATGGATGATTGAGTTTGTAACAGATGATCCTGGAAAAAACCCTTTAATGGGGTGGGAAAGTTCTTCTGACACATATTCTGAACTAAATTTAGAATTTAAATCAAAAGATTTAGCGGTGGAATACGCTAAGAAAAACAATATTGACTTCGAAGTAATTGAGCCAAAAGAGAGAAAAATAATAAAGAAATCATACGCTGATAATTTTACTAAATAATGTTTAGATTCTTTACAATAAAAAAATGGTATTTGTGGTCGTGGATTGGATCATTGATTATTTTATCATCATTATGGGTTCAAGTTAAAATTGATGTAAAAATTAATGAATGGTTTGGTGAATTTTACGATATGATTCAAAAAGCACTTGGTGCTCCAAATGCTATAACTATTGATGAATATTGGGCAAGTTTATTTTCTTTTATTACTCTTGCTGCAATGTATGTTGGTGTAGCAGTAATTGTTAGTTACTTTACATCTCACTACTTGTTTAGATGGAGAACAGCTATGGTTGAGTATTATCATAGTGTATATGAAAAGGCTCGAAAAATTGAAGGAGCTTCACAGAGAGTTCAGGAAGATACAATAAAATTTTCAAGAATAATGGAGTCATTGGGTACAAGTTTAATTGAAGCTATTATGATACTTGTTGAATTTATGCCAATATTGTTTGGATTGAGTATTGGTATTCCAATCTTCTTTTTTGGCGATTGGGATTATGGTTTAATTGTTGGTGCTCTTATTTGGTCAGTTGGTGGTACAATATTTTTAATTATTTTAGGTTTAATATTAAGATTAGTTGGTGTTGAGTATGATCTTCAAAAAAAGGAGGCTGCATATAGAAAAATTTTAGTTATTGCAGAGGATGACGGCACTATAAGACCCAAAACAATCGAGGAACTTTTTGATGGTGTAAGAAGCATTCATTTTTTAAGTTATATCAGGTATCTTTATTTTAACATTGGAAGAATTGCTTATTTGCAAGCCAATGTTTTATCAGCTTATGTTTTTTTAGCACCGGCTATAGTTGCTGGAGCAGTTACATTAGGGGTAATGCAACAAATTATTAGAGCGTTTGGTCGTGTAGAAGGATCTATGCAATATATTTTAAAAGCTTGGCCAACAATAATTGAACTTGCAAGTGTTTATAAAAGATTAAGAGAGTTTGAAAATAAACTTGAAAATGAAGAAATTGAAGAAAAATCTAAAGTTTAATTATAAATGAAATTATCAATAGATTTATTAAACAATCTCATAGAAATAACTTCAAAATCAGCAATTGCATGCTTTCCATATATAGGCAAAAACGAAAAAATATTAGCCGATAAAGCTGCAACAGATGTCATGAGAGATATGCTTAATAAATTAAATATAAATGGTGAAGTTGTAATAGGTGAAGGCGAATTAGATGAAGCACCAATGCTCTACATTGGAGAAAAACTTGGAAATGGAGAAGGGCCAAGCATTGATATAGCAGTTGATCCGGTTGAAGGTACAAACTTTGTTGCTAAAAGTCTCCCAGGTGCAATGTCAGTATTAGCAGTATCTGAAAAAGGTAATCTTTTTAATGCTCCAGAGACTTACATGGAAAAAATTGCTGTTGGAAATCATGTTCCTAAGGATACAATTGATCTTGATTTTTCAGTTGAAAAAAATATCAAAAATTATTCAAATGCCACTAGTAAAAATCCAAATGAAATAACTGTATGCTTACTAGATCGACCTAGGCATAAAAAAATAATCAGTGAATTAATTAGGCTAAATGTAAATATCAAATATATATCAGATGGTGATGTATCAGGTGCTTTACTCGTTACAGATAAAAAATTTGGTGTTGATTTATTTATGGGAACAGGTGGTGGACCTGAAGGAGTAATTGCTGCCGCAGCTCTTGATAACTTAAATTGTAAATTTCAAGGCAGATTCTTATTTAAATCAAAAGAGGATAAAATTAGAGCAAACAAAATGGGAATTACAGATCTAAATAAAAAATATGAAATAAATGAAATCATAAAAGGCGAAAGTATTTTTTGTGCGACAGGAATAACCTCAGGAGAATTAATGAATGGAATTATAAAGAAAGATGACAGATTCATTACTGAAACAATTGTTGGTTATAATAAGTCCTCCCTTAAACTGGTAAAAAAAGAGATTACGATTACTTGATTAATTGAGAGAATTACAATAAAAGATCCACCACTGGTCCCTTCGTCTATCGGTTAGGACACATGGTTTTCATCCATGAAAGAGGGGTTCGATTCCCCTAGGGACCGCCATCAATTTTTCTTCTAGTTGGAGCATTAATTTTGTCTCTCAATGTTGACAATAAATTATATACAAAACTATCTTGTGAAAAATCTTTCTTTGTTTTTTTCTCAGCAATTTTAATATCATTCATATCGCTTAGATCTAATAAAACCTTATCTTTAACTAAACCCATATTATTAAACTCTATAATTAATATATTATTTCTTGAAATTTTTTTTTTACCTAATTTAAATAAAGATTGATTAGTTTTTTTTCTCTCAAAATATAGCCATGTATCATCAAAAGTACTTATTGAAGATGGAGGGCCTATTATAGTTCTTACATCATTTTTGTTACTTCTGTTTAGCTCTATTTTTTCAAGTTTAGTATCTATAAATCTAAATCCGTGAAGATTTGAAACTTTATTTATTGAACAATTAAGTGTAAAAAAAAATATGATTAAAAGATATAAGTTTCTCATATGAATAACAATTATATAAATATTTACAATAATTTAGTTAGATTAACTAGAAATAAAAATCTTTATAAAAGTTTAAAAAATAACGATACATTTTCCGATAGACTTATAATTCTTTTGATACATTTTGCTTTCTTTCTTAAAGTTTACAAAGAAGAAGTTTCAAAAAAAGAAGCACAAAATATTTTTGACTTTGTTATTAGACAAATAGAGTTATCGATAAGGGAAATTGGTTATGGAGATGTTTCTGTTAATAAAAAAATGAAAGATTATGTAAACCTTCTCTTTTCAATTGTAGAAATTGTAGATACTTGGGAAATGTTGCAAAAATCAAAAAAGATATCTTTTTTTGCAGATTATATAAATATTGATAAACATAATGATCTATTTATTAAATATTTTGATAAATTTGAAGAATTTCTTGTAAAAAACCCTTTAAAAATCTTTACAAAAGATATAATAGATTTTAAATTTTAATTATGGCCGTACCAAAACGAAAAACATCAAAATCTAGAGCTGGTAAAAGACGCTCTCATATGAAACTGTCTTCAAAAAATATTATTGAAGATAAAAAAACTGGAGAATACAGATTATCTCATCATTTAGATTTGAAAACAGGTTTCTATAAAGGTAGACAAGTTTTAGACAAAAAAGACTAGACATTATGAACAACCCGCTAATAATTGCTGTTGACGCAATGGGTGGTGATGATTCTCCCAACAAGGTTATTGAGGGTATAAACATTCATTCAAAAAAATCTCATAACATTATTTACAAAATTTTTGGCAACAAAAAAATTATAGATCCAATTATTAAAAAAAATAAAATTTCATCAGAAAGATATGTTGTTATTCATACAGATAAAGTTGTAGAGGGTGAAGACACGCCACTTAGTGCAGCCAAAAAAGGTAAAGATACAAGTCTTTGGCTTGCAATTGACTGCTTAAAAAAAAATGAAGCGCATGCAATTATATCAGCAGGAAATACTGGAGCTCTCTTTTTGATATCTAAATTAAATTTAAAAATGATTGAAAATATAGACAAACCAGCTTTATCAGCTCTATGGCCAAGCAAAAAAGGAATGAGTGTAGTTTTAGACTTGGGTGCAAATATAGAATGTAGTTCAAAAAACTTAATTGATTTTTCAATAATGGGTGGGGCATTACATAAAGTTTTATTCAATACGAAGAGGCCAAAAGTTGCCTTATTGAACATAGGATCTGAAGAATTAAAAGGAAACGCCATTATTAAAGATACGTACCAACTATTAACTGACAATAAAAATTCTTTAATTGATTTTGTTGGATACATAGAAGGAAATAATATTATGGATGGAGAAGTAAATGTTATTGTTGCAGATGGTTTTACAGGTAACATAGCTCTTAAAACTGCCGAAGGTACCTCTAATTTTATTATAAGTGAGTTAAAAAATGCCTTAACATCTAATATAATTGGGAAAATTTCATCGATAATAAATTATAAAAATTTAAAAGAATTTAAAAATAAACTTGATCCAAGACTTTATAATGGTGCAATCTTACTAGGTTTAGACAAACCGGTTATAAAGAGTCATGGATCAACCGATTCTATAGGGTTTGCTAATTCTTTAAAGGTCTGTGAACAAACAATAAGAGGTAATTTAATAGAGCAAATTAAACTTAATATTAATTAAATGAAAAGAATAAATTTAACAAAAAAAGATATAGTTAATTCAATTTACATGCAGATTGGGTTTTCTAAAGCAATAAGTGAAAATCTATTTGATGATATTTTTGATATTATTTTAAAAAATATAATTAATCATAAAAGAGTAAAGATTTCAAAATTTGGAACATTTGAGTTAAGAACTAAAAAACAGAGAATTGGAAGGAATCCAAAAACAAAACAAGAAAAAATAATTTCTGAGAGAAATGTGATTTTATTTAAAGCTTCTAAAGAATTTAAAAAATTTATTAACCAAAATGAATAAACTAAAGGTAAATAGTAAATACAAATCCATTGGAGAAGTTGCCGAAATTTTGGAACTTATAAATAAAAAAAATGGATCACTATCAACTCATACTATTAGATTTTGGGAAAAAGAATTTAAACAAATAAAACCTAAAATTTTTTCAGGCAATAGAAGGTATTATGATGAAAACTCTATAAATACATTAAAAAAAATCAAATTTTTGCTAAAGGACAAAGGAATGACGCTAAATGGTGTAAAAAAACTTCTTAATTCTGAAGATTCAGATATTGACGAATTAAGCTATACATCTATAAGACAAAAAAATATTATTAAAAATAAATTAAAATATATTAAAAACTTAATTAAAAATATAAAGGTTAATAATGGCTAAAAAAACACATGTTAAAGTAAGATTGGTTCCAGAAGAAAAACCAGATAGCCCTTTCTTTTATTATGTAAAAAAACCTGCTGGTGGTGAAAAAGCCAAGGTTAAATTAAAAGCAAAAAAATATAATCCAGCTACAAGGAAGCACGAAGTTTTTGTTGAAAAGAAATTACCTCCACATAGTAAGTAATTTATTTTTTTTTATCAAAATTTCTTCTTTCAAAATCAATATAAGCTGAAATCATATTTTTCCAAATTTTATTGGTTATTATTGGATCTATATTATTTTTTATTGACTTTTTTTTTATATTTTTAAGTATCAATTCTATTCTCTTTTTATCTACAATTTGATTTTTTCTTTCTTTTAGGGCCAAAACTTTTTTAACTAAATTTGTTCTTTTTTTAATAATTTTAATTAATGAATTATCAAGTTTGTCTAAATCTTTTCTGATTTTAGCTAATTTTTCTTTTTTTAAAGGCGACATTTATATATTTGGATATTTAAAAAATTATTATATTTATTCTTACATGTATAGCGAAAATCATAAAATAAATAATCTTATATCTACATGGTTAATCTTAATGTTTTTGATTATTTCCATTATGATAATCGTAGGTGGTTTAACAAGATTAACAGATTCTGGTTTGTCAATTACTCAATGGCAATTATTTTCAGGTTTTTTGCCTCCTTTAAACAATGATGATTGGATAATGTATTTCGATTTGTACAAAGAAATACCTGAATTCAAGTTACAAAATTATGATATGACCATGGGTGAATTTAAAGTTATTTTTTGGTGGGAATGGGCCCATAGATTTTTAGGCAGAGTAATTGGTATTACTTTTCTAATCCCATTAATTTATTTTACATTTAAAGTTAAATTTACAAAATTAATAAGTCTTTATTTCATTTTTTCATTGATATGTTTTCAAGGTTTTATCGGTTGGTATATGGTGAGCAGTGGACTTGTTGACAGAGTCGATGTAAGTCATTTTAGACTGTCTGTTCATCTATTGCTAGCTTTTATAATTTTATCCTTAATTTTTTGGAATTTTTTAATAATTAATGTAAAAGAAAATACTCACAAAACTATTGGTCTGGTAATTCCATCTATTTTTTTAATTTTAATATTTACACAAATATCGATAGGTGCATTTGTATCAGGGATGGATGCCGGTAAAATATATAACTCCTGGCCATTAATGGGCAACTCTTATTTTCCAGACGATAATAAACTAATAAATTTATTTAAATTATCAGCGTTGAGCGAACCTTCTTTAGTTCAATTTATTCATAGAAATTTAGCTTATTTTATAAGTTTATTTTATATTTTTATATTATTTAAGATTTATAAAAATAAACTCAATGAATTATATAAAAGTATTAACTTTTTAGGTTTTTTTATTTTATTACAGGTGATCTTAGGAATTTTTACGCTTTTGTATGGTGCACAGATTTATATTGCATCTATGCACCAAGTAAGTTCTATTTTTTTGGTTAGCTCCAGTATTTATTTTTTATTTTTAAACACTAAGTCTAACTTACAGCCTTCAAACTAGGTTTTCCAGATGCACCTAAAGCTTGATCAAGATCAGCAATTATATCGTCAGGATGTTCTATTCCAATAGATAATCTTACGTATCCTGGTGTAACTCCTGCTGCTAACAACTCTTCTTCTGTTAATTGGCTATGTGTTGTTGTTGCTGGGTGGATTGCCAAACTTCTAGCATCACCAATATTCGCAACATGATAAAACATTTTTAAAGACTCAATAAATTTTTTACCAGCTTCTACACCACCTTTAACTTCAATACCTACAAGAGCACCATTTCCTCCTTTAAGGTATTTCTTAGATCTTGCAGCAATTTCACCTTTGTGAAGAGTAGGGTATATTACTCTCTCAACATTTTTATGTTTCTGTAAAAATGCTACAGCTTTTTCAGCATTTGAACAATGTTGTTTCATTCTTAAAGGTGCTGTTTCCAATCCTTGGATTATTCCCCAAGCATTATCTGGTGCTAAAGGAGCACCTAAATCTCGCAGCAGACATACTCTAGCTCTTACAGCGAATGAAACATTTGCCCCTGTTAATTGTGGAACAACTTCACCCCATTTAGCTCCACCATAACTTGCATCAGGCTCATTAAATAATGGTTGTCTTTTTGGATCCTTTGTCCAATCAAAATTACCACCATCTACCAGACATCCTCCAATTACAGTTCCATGACCACCAATAAATTTAGTTAATGAATGAACAACTACTGCCGCTCCATGTTCGATTGGTTTGCAAATTACTGGAGATGCTGTGTTATCCATTATCAAAGGGATATTATGTTTTCTTCCAATGTCAGATACTTCTTTGATTGGAAAAACTCTAAGATAAGGATTAGGTAAAGTTTCTGCATAAAAGCATCTTGTTTTATCATCAACTAATTTTTCAAAGTTGCTAGGATCTGAAGGATCTGCATATCTACATTCAATACCCAACTTCTTAAGTGTGTGTGTAAATAAGTTCACTGTTCCACCATATAAATCAGTTGAACTAATAAAATTATCTCCAGATTGGCACACATTCATTATTGCAAATGTCGATGCTGCTTGACCTGAACCAACTGTAACAGCTGCAAGTCCACCTTCAAGTGCTGCAACTCTTTTTTCTAATACATCGTTTGTTGGATTCATAATTCTTGTGTATATGTTCCCAAATTCTTTAAGAGCAAACAAATTTGCTGCATGATCTGTATCATTAAATTGATAAGATGTTGTTCTATAAAGTGGTACTGCTACAGCTGTTGTTGCTGGATCACTTCTGTAATCACCCCCATGTAAAGCGATAGTTTCTGGATTTTTATTTTTACTCATTTTTCCCCTTCCGTTTATAATAGTATTAAACTTTAATGAAAAAATACAATCAAGCTTTAATTTAACTTGATAATGGAGGGTAATTATTGGTTATAAATTTTTTAAGCACTGTTAATACTCTGTCTGCCTCTTCAAGTAACATCATATGACCGCAGTTATCTATAATATCAATTTGACTTCCTTCAATTAAAGCTGCCAGCTTCTTTCCTTCTATAACAGGACACATTTTATCATCAGTTGCTAGAATTGATAGAGTGGGGCATTTAATTTTTTTTGCTGCTTCAAAACCATTTTTGTAATTATCGCAAGCTCTGAAATCAACACCAAGTGTATTCTGTATAGTACGCGATTTCGCTAACATTGTTCCTGTATTTATGTGATATAATCCTGGTACAGGATGTCCACCGAAATGCCCAGCTGGACCGTGAGCCCAATCCATCATCAAATCTACTGCTTTTGGATCATTATTTTCTGCTAAAGAAAGTAATTGTGGATTCATGGGTATTGCACCAGCTCCGCCCATTAAACTTAATGTCTTAATTTTATCAGGGTATCGTGAAGTGCATTCCACAGTAACTAAACATCCCTGAGAGTGACCAACCAAAGAGGCTTCTTTGTGACCAACTGCATCAATTACAGCACTAACCCAGTCAGCCATTTCTTCAATTGATTTTAAACTTTCTCCTCCCGATAGACCATGACCAGGCAAATCAACAGCTAAAGCATTATATCCATGAAATGCAAAGTATCGAGTTTGTAGAACCCATGTCATATGAGTCAATCCACTGCCATGAACGAATATTATTAAAGGTTTTTTTTTATCAAACGGTCTTCCTCCCGTTGAAGCAAAAACGTCGTTATTATCTACTTTAAATTTCATTGATTAGATACAAGTCTTGGTTTTCTTGCAGCTCTAAAACCAACCTCGAAATCATTTTTTATATCCTCAATATCTTCAATACCAACAGATAATCTAATCATATCATGTGAAAGTCCAGCAAACTTTAAAGTTGCCTCATCCATTTGAGAATGCGTTCCTGATGCAGGATGTATGACTAAAGTTCTTGTGTCTCCTACATTTGCTAGATGAGATGCTAGTTTTACATTATTGATAAATGCCACACCAGCTTCTTTTCCACCTTTAATACCAAATGCTATCATTGAACCTCTTCCATTAGGTAAAAGTTTTTTTGCCAATTCATGATCTGGGTGATCAGGAACACTTGGATGTGATACCCACGCAACACTTTCATGGTTCATTAAATATTTGACCATCTCCTCTGCATTCGAACAATGTTTTTTCATTCTAACCGATAAAGTCTCTATACCTTGTAAAACATTCCATGCATTTTGTGGACTTAAACAAGGACCAAAATCTCTCATACCTTCGGCTCTTGCTTTCATTGTAAAAGCCGTTGGACCAAATTCTTCAGCAAATGATAAACCGTGATAACCTTCATAAGGTTTTGTCATAGTTGGAAATTTATCATTTTGCATCCAATCAAATTTTCCACCTTCAACTAATATTCCTGCCATTGATGATCCATGTCCAGCCATCCATTTAGTTAATGAGTGAATAACTATATCAGCACCATGTTCAAATGGTTTACACAAATAAGGAGTTTGATAAGTTGCATCAACCATCAATGGTATTCCAGCTTCATGTGCGATTTTAGCAATTTCAGGCATATTCATTATTTCATTACCTGGATTTCCAACCAGTTCACCAAAAATTCCTTTTGTATTTTTTTGGATTGCTTTTTTAAAACCTTCTGTGTCTCTTGGCTTGACAAAAGTACATTTAATGCCAAATTTTGGTAACGTTAACCTAAATAAATTTACAGTACCTCCATATAATTGTGATGAAACAACTAAGTGGTCACCTGCTTCACACAATGTCATTACAGCTAAAAATATTGCACTCATTCCTGAAGATGTAGCTAATGCAGCTGTACCACCTTCAAGTGAAGCAACTCTTTCTTCTAATACACCAACTGTTGGATTTGAAATTCTGCTATATATATGTCCACCTCTCTCTAAATTAAACAGAGCAGCAGCATGGTCAACATCATCAAACAAATATGATGTAGTTTGATAAATTGGCACTTGTCTTGAACCAGCGTTTTTATGTGGTTGATAACCGGCATGTAAGCTTAACGTATCGAATTTATAAGTATTTGGTTTTAATTCTTTTTTTTTATCACTCATTTGGCTCCTTTAATTTTTTGCTTAGAGAATTCCTTTTAAGAGGTTATTATTACTAATAAATGCTCATAATTCAATCAACCATTAAGTCCTAAAAAAATATAATAAATTGACAATATATGTAATTATAAGTATTAATCCCGCATTCATGACAAAATTTGTTAAAAAAGATGAGATAAATAGCGAGTGGTTTGAAATTGACGCTACAGGAGCCGTAGTTGGAAGACTTGCAACAGTTGTATCAAAAATTATAAGAGGCAAAAATAAAGCAAAATTTACTCCTCACATGGATCATGGTGATTTTGTTGTTGTTAAAAATGTAGACCAAATAAAATTTACTGGAAATAAATTTCAAAACAAAAAATACTATAGACACACTGGTTATCCTGGAGGAATAAAGGAAATAACACCAGAAAAATTAAGTGAGAAAAAACCTGGCGAAGTTTTAAAATTAGCTGTCAAAAGAATGTTACCATCTGGCGCTCTTGCTAAAAAACAATTGGCAAAGCTTAAGATTTACTCTGGAGCTGATCATCCTCATAGTGCACAAAATCCAAAAGTAATTGAAATCAGCAAACTTAATGAGAAAAATATAGTTAGAAATTAATATGGAAAACAATCAAACATCATCACCAAAGATAAAATTAGATTTTAAAGATAGCAAGTATGCTACAGGGAGAAGAAAAAAATCAGTTGCTAAAGTTTGGTTAAAAAAAGGTACAGGGAAATTCTATGTTAATGGAAAATCACTTGATGATTATTTTCCTAGAGCAAACCACAAAATGCAAATTTTAAGACCATTTGAAATAATAAATCAATCAACTGATTATGATGTTAGATCTAAAGTTGTTGGAGGAGGTCAAACTGGTCAAGCTGGTGCATTAGTACATGGTATTTCAAGGGCTTTACTTAAATTTGATGAAACATTAAAATCAACTCTACGTAAGGAAAAACTAACAACCAGAGACTCTAGATCTGTTGAGAGAAAAAAACCAGGTAGAGCAAAAGCAAGAAGAAGCTTTCAATTCTCTAAAAGATAATTTCTTTTTAATTTTCAACTGTTATATTAATTTATGCTTAAGAAAAATGTACTTATTTGTGGAGCAACCGGATATATAGGATTACAGTTAACAAAGCTCCTTTGTAAACATAAACATATAAATATAAAATATTTATGTGGTAGTTCATCAGTTGGAAAAAAGATTGAGTTTTATGATAAAGATTTAAAGAAGTTTAAACTACCAAAGATATCCAAGTTTAACAAAAAATACCTATCAGATGTAGATATTATATTTACAGCACTTCCAAATGGTGAAGCCCAATCTATAACAAAATATCTAAACAAAAATAATCTCCTTATAGATCTTGCTGCAGATTTTAGACTCAATACCAAAAATGAATATGAGAAATGGTATAAAATTAAACATAGCGCCTCAAATCTAATTAAAGATAGTATTTATTCTATTCCAGAAATAAGTGGAAAATTAATAAAAAAATTTAAAATTATATCTTGTCCTGGATGTTATCCAACTACGGTATTAATTCCACTAATTCCATTAATAAAAAAAAACCTAATTAATAACAAAACAATTATCATAGACTCTAAATCTGGTTATTCAGGAGCTGGAAGAGGGGTGCATAAAAAATTTAAAAACAAAAATCTATACGAGTCCCTTAGTGCTTATGGATTAGCAAATCATAGACACAATTCTGAAATTCAACAAGAATTAGATTTGAAAACTGGAAAAAAAAATAAATTTCATTTTACTCCACATCTTACACCAATGTTTAGAGGAATATTAAGTACTATATATGTTGATATAAAAAAGGGTGCTACCCTAAGAAAAATTCAAAATGTTTTAACAAATCATTACAATAGTCATAAGTTTGTGAAAATTTCTAAAATAAATACATTTTTAAGCACTAACGATGTAATTAATACTAATAATTGTTTAATTTCAGTATGTAATAGCAAATATAAAGATAAAATAATAATATTGTCTGCAATTGATAATTTGATTAAAGGTGGTGGGGGACAGGCTGTGCAAAATATGAACTATTATTTTAAATTTAATGAAGGTGAAGGCCTAAATGTATAAAAAAATACTAATCATATTATTTTTAATTATTTTATCACATTGTTCTCTAAATCATCCTGTTTCAATGTGGAAAGTTGAGGAAGAAAACACAAATTCAGATATTACAAAACTAAATTTTGAAAATGAAACCTCTTTTGATGAGTTTAAAAGTAAAGTAATTAAATACGGAGAACTAAGTGATTTTCCAAAATTAGATTAATGAAAAAATGAGTAAAAATATAAATATTGCTGTAATCGGTCTTGGTCAAATAGGATCATATGTATACAATGAGTTAAATATTAAAAAAAAAGATATTGAAATTAAGACTGGAAAGAAAATAAAAGTTGTTGGGATCTCAGCTAAAAATAAAAACAAAAAAAGAAAATTTAAAATAAACAAAAAAATATTTTACTCAAACCCTTTAGATATTTTAAAAATAAAAAATCTTCATTTAATAATTGAAGCAATCGGTTTATCAGATGGAATATCAAAGAAAGTTATTGAAACCGCTTTAAAAAACAAAATTCATGTTATTACACCAAATAAAGCACTCATATCTAAACATGGAGATAAGCTTGGTGAATTAGCTGAAAAAAATAGAGTAAATTTAGAATTCGAAGCATCTGTTGCTGGAGGTATACCAATAATTAGAACTATAAAAGAAGGTCTTGCAACTAATAAAATAACAAAAGTTTATGGAATTCTTAATGGCACATGTAATTATATTTTGTCAGAGATGGAAAAAACTAAAGATAGTTTTGATAGTGTTTTAAAAAAAGCTCAGAACCTCGGTTATGCTGAACCTGGAAATCCTAAATTAGATTTAAATGGATATGATGCTTTGGCAAAAATAAAAATACTTTCTTCATTAGCATTTAATAAAAAAATTTCAAAATCAAACTGTTTGATGGAAGGTATCGAAAATATTGAATTTAAAGATATTGAAATAGCCAATCAGTTAAACTTTAGAATTAAATTGCTTGGTATTACTGAGATTATTAAAAATAGTGTTTTTGAGAGAGTTCATCCCTGCATGGTTAACAAAGACTCTTATATCGGAAATGTTAGTGGCGTGATGAATGCTGTAATTTTAAATGGATCACCAATAGGAGAGAGTGTTTTACAAGGTGAAGGAGCAGGACCTGGACCTACATCATCCGCGATAATGTCAGACCTGTTGTCTATTTTAAGAGGAAATATTAAATTTCCTTTTGGAATTACTAGAACAAAAAGACAAAAACCAAAAATTTTTAATAAAGATATTTCATCTAATTCACTGTATGTAAGACTAGAAGTTAAAGATAAACCAGGAGTTTTGTCATCTATTACAAAAATTTTTGCAAACTATAAAATATCAATTCAAAGAATTATCCAGATACCAAATAGTAAAAAAAAAACAGCATCAATTGTAATTATTACTCATGATGCAAATGAATTAAGTTCTCAAAAATGTATTAAATCTTTTAAATTAAATCGAAACATAATTAAAAATCCAGTATTAATAAGATTATTTTAATGGAACTTTATATCAAACTTTTTGAAGTTCTGTTTCCAGTTTTTTTTATTGTAGGTATAGGTTACTTTCTTGGTAAAAAAAATCCAAATTTTGATACATCCTTTATAACGACTTACTCAGCTAATTTCGGTACACCATCTATAGTAATATTTTCTATATCAGCTAGTGGTGTAACTTTTTCAATGTTCTCTGAGTATTTTTTATACGCTATTATTCTTTTGACTTCTTTTTTGATCGTTGGATTAATTTTCCTATTATTAATGAAAAAAGACTATCTTAGAGAATTACCAACATTCTTTCTACCTAATACTGGTAATATGGGTATTCCAATATGTTTGTTTGCATATGGAAAACTTGGTATGGGAATAGCCGCAGCTATATCATCATTAGTTGTTTTACTGCATTTCACTCTGAATATTTTTCTGGCTAAAAGAGAATTTGATCTAAATGTAATAGTTAAAAGCCCATCATTTTATGCAATAATTGCAACAATCCTATTTCTATATTACGAAATACCTTTACCAATATTTGTTTTGAATACTGTTATGCTTTTAGCTTACGGAATGATTGTAATGATTTTAATGTCTTTAGGCGTATCTCTAACGCAAATGAAAGTTTTTTCATTTAAGGACGCTTTAATTACATCCATTGGAAGAGTTATTATAGGTCCTTTAATAGGCTTTGCTCTGATATCTTTTTTTAATTTATCTGGCTTTTCAGCAGGAGTTTTATTAATACAATCATCGATGCCTAGTGCCATTCTTTGTTATTTAGTTGCCTCTATGTATTCTCCAAAAGAAATTGTAGATAATATTTCTAGTACAATTGTTGTTTCAACTTTGATGTCTTTAATAACAGTCCCAATAACTGTATTCTTTGCTTTAAAATACTTTAATTAAGAGCTATGTTTCTTTCATGAAGGCTGTGATACTCAATGCATCCGCTTGGATGATTGTTCCTTTTATGGATGCTTTTGCTAAATATTTAAGCTCTTCTATGGATGTTCTGCAAATTACTTGGGCTAGATATTTTTTTACAGTTGTTTTTGCTCTTTTAATAATGCTTATTTTTGATAGAAAATCTTTAGTTTGGAGTAAAAAACCTTTACTCCAATTGATAAGAGGGTTAATTTTTGTCTTTTCCACTTATTTATTCTTTTATGCAATTTCTGAAATTTCATTACCAAAAGCACTTACACTAGCATTTGTTGCTCCTATATGTGTAACTGCAATGTCACCTTTTTTTCTAAATGAAAAGGTGGGTTTAAGAAGGTGGACTGCTGTATCTATGGGTTTTATAGGTACCTTAATTGTAATCAGACCAGGGTTTATAGAGATTAATTTAGCTACTTTAGCTGCCTTGGGTAATGGTATTTGCTATGGTTTTTACTTAATTATTACTCGAAAATTAAGTTCATCAGATAACTCACTTTTGACTTTGTTATTTGCTGGAACAGTAGGGACTATAGTAATGTCTTTCTTTATGCCAGGTGTCTGGATACAACCATCTAATAGTCAGTGGATTATGATGGCTTTAATTGGCTTTATAGCAGCAATTGCACATCTTTTTATAATCCTATCATTAAAATTAGCAGATGCCTCTAAACTTGCTCCTCTTGGATATACTGAAATTATTACTAATATTTTGCTTAGTTATTATATATTTAATGAATTACCGGATAATTGGACATATTTAGGACTTTTTATAATTGTTCTATGTGGTCTATATATATCTAGGAGAGAATATTATTTATCTAAACT
>CACGYL010000013.1 GCA_902577285.1 uncultured Pelagibacteraceae bacterium
ATGCAATAAAATTTGTTAAAACATTTTTTGATCCAAGCTTATTCATAATCATTTGGTCTGTTGCTTTTTGATTATTTTGTCTACTATTGTCAATTGGTTCATGAACAAACATTAAACAAATGTTCATCAATATAATTAAAACACCTAAAACTAAAAAAGTAGCTTGCCAATAATCTGCTACTCCCATATTTTCAAAAAATTCTGCAGTAAATAATGCTACAACACCTCCTAATTTATAACCAGTCCACCAACCAACTACAGCCATAGCCGCACCTGCTGCCATAGACTTACCTTCGTTAGAATTAATTTGTTCAATTCTTAATGCATCAACAGTTATATCTTGAGTAGCAGATGCAATAGCTATAATTAATCCAACGCTAATTAAGAGAGCCAAGTCCTGAGTAGGATTTATTACACTCCAGACAATTAAGCTTAGTAATATTATTAATTGCATAAGAACAATCCATCCCCGTCTATGTCCTAATTTTTTTGTTAAAAATGGAATTTGTATTCTGTCAATGATAGGAGCCCATAAATAATTAAAAGCATAAACACCGAATATTAATCCTGCCCAACCAATTGTTGATCTACTAAGCCCTTCTTCTTTAAGCCAAAGACTTAAGCTACTAGCGATTAATACCCAAGGAAAACCACTTATTGCTCCAAGAAGCAGTATTCTTAACATTCTAATATCTTTATAAACTAATAAAGAATCTACCCAACTTTGTTTTGTTTCAGACATTAATATTTTCTCCAAAAAGATGGAATAAATAATACTAATACAGCAAACAGCTCTAATCTACCTAAAATCATCGCTAAACTTAAAATCCATTTTGAAAAATCAGATAAATTTGAAAAATTACCATTTGGACCGATAATATCACCTAAACCAGGTCCTACATTTGATATTGATGTTGCGGCGGCTGATATTGAAGTTGTTAAATCCAGACCACTTGTTGATAAAAGAGCGGTAATAAGAAAGAAAATTACAATATATAAAAATATGAATGAAATAATTGATGCCAAAAATTTTTCATCAATATTATTATTTTCATATTTAATTCTAAATATACCTCTTGGATAAATAATCTTTTTAAGTTGAACAGAAATAAATTGGAATAAAATTTGGACCCTAAAAATTTTAATTCCACAAGCAGTAGATCCTGCGCACCCACCAATAAACATTAGTATAAGAAAATAGATTAATGGAAATTGACCCCAATCACTAAAGTTTTGTGTTACATAGCCTGTTCCTGTTAATATAGATATAACATTGAATGTTACAGATCTTATATCTGAAATATTTTGGTTTTTAATTAACAAATATAAATAAATTAAAAGAATTGAAAAAATAATAATTTTTAAAAAAGTTTTAATTTGTGTGTCATTAAAAAATATTTTTTTATCACCATTTAGATATTTGATGTAAGCAATGAAAGGAATACTCCCTAAAATGATAAATATAATTGACGTCAATTCTATTAAAGAATTATCAAAATAACCTATGGACTCATTATAATTAGAGAAACCCCCAGTTGCTATTGTTGTCATAGAGTGAACAATACTATCGAAAAAGTTCATTCCAAATATTTTATAAAAAAGAGCGCATATGAAAGTTAATGCTGAGTATACTAATATTAACCTGAATGCTATTTCTTTTGATCTTGGTAAAATTTTTTCTGGGGTATCGCTAGTTGATATAATAAACAATTGCATTCCACCAATATTCATTAGTGGCATTAAAGTAATTGCCATAACGATTATACCAATTCCTCCTAACCATTGAAGCATTCCTCTCCAAAGTAAGATACTTTTAGGAGTTTCATTTAGATTGGTAATTATAGTTGATCCAGTTGTAGTAATACCTGACATACTCTCAAAAAAGGCATCTGTTGGACTCAATTCAATCTCTGAAAATATGAAAGGAAGTGAGCCAAAGATAGCAATACTTAACCAAGATAATGCAGTTAAAAGAAAAGCTTGGGATAAACTAATTTTTTTATTGTGATCTAAATTTGATAACAAAAAAAGTACTCCAAATATAATAGTTACAATCCCAGAACTTATAAAACTAGAATCTACCTCATTATAAAAAAACTGCGCTAAAATTGGCGCAATCATCGATAAACCTAAAATTATTTGTAAAATTCCTAGTGTAAAAAAAACAGTTTTATAATTGGACATTTTGATTGGACATTATTTTATGGTAAATAAAATTCAACTCTATAAGAATTATTAAAAACGTTATTTAATAGGCAGTTTAATAAAAAAAGTGATCGATAAAACCAACATAGACAAAACAAACGCTTGGCCCTTTGTTGAAGCTAAAAAGCTTCTAAGAGAAAGAAAGAAAAATATAGAAAACAAAGGTAAAATCATTCTTCAAACAGGGTATGGTCCTAGCGGATTACCACATATAGGTACTTTCGGTGAAGTTGCAAGAACCTCAATGATTGTTAATGCTTTAAATCATTTAACAGATCTCCCTAAAGAAATAATCACGTTTTCTGACGATATGGATGGACTTAGAAAAGTTCCTGAAAATATTCCAAATCCTGAAAAACTTGAAAAAAATCTTCATAAACCCTTAACCCAAGTTCCAGATCCTTTTGAAAAGTTTAACAGCTTTGGGGAACATAATAATGAAATGTTAAAAAATTTCTTAGATAAATTTAAGTTTGAATACAGTTTTAAAAGTTCATCAGTTTTATATAAGTCTGGTTTTTTTAATGATACATTAAAATTAATTTTAGAAAATTACGAAGGAATAATGAATATAATTATTCCTACTCTTGGTAAAGAAAGACAAAAAACATATTCTCCATTTTTACCAATATGTCCAGATACGGGGGTTGTATTAGAGATACCAGTCTCAGAACTAGATACAAAAAATTCAAAAATAATTTTTGATAATAGTGGCAAAAAATTAGAACAAAGTATTTTAGATGGAAATTGTAAATTACAATGGAAAGTAGATTGGGCTATGAGATGGTATGCTCTTGATGTAGATTTTGAAATGTATGGGAAAGATTTGATTGAGAGTGCAATTTTATCTTCAAAAATAATAAAATTATTAGGTAAGTCAAATCCATCTGGCTTTGCATATGAGTTATTTTTAGATGAAAAAGGTGAAAAAATATCTAAGTCAAAAGGAAACGGTATTACAATCGATCAGTGGTTAGAGTATGCATCACCCGAAAGTCTTTCATTGTACATGTACCAGAATCCAAAAAGAGCAAAAAAACTTTATAGAGAAGTAGTACCAAAGGCTGTGGATGAATATCTTGATTTTATTGAAAAAGGTAAAACTCAAAACGAACTTCAAAAACTAATGAACCCCGTGTGGCATGTTCATAATTCAGAGATGCCAGAAGAAAATTCAATTATGTCCTTCTCAATGTTATTAAATTTAGTTGAGACCAGCAATGCTGATAATAAAGAGTTACTTTGGAAGTTTGTTAAGAAATATAAGAAAGATATTAATGAAGATCTGCATCCAATTTTTGACAAGTTAATTTCTTATGCAATTAAATATTTTAATGACGCTATAAAATCTAAAAAGATTTATAAAAAACCAAATGAAAGCGAAAAAATTGCTTTAAATGCTTTAATAAATTCTTTAGATAATTGCGATGATGCAATGAAACCAGAGGATATTCAAACCACAATTTATACAGTTGGTAAAGAGAATGGCTATAAAGAAAATTTGCGTGATTGGTTCAAGTTAATATATGAGGTAGTTTTTGGGGTAGAAAATGGACCACGATTTGGTTTTTTCATAAGTTTTTTTGGGGTTCAAGAAACTAAAGAATTAATTAAAAGTAAATTAGAAAATGTTTAATATTATAAGACCACTAATTTTTAAATTTAGCCCTGAGGTAGCTCATTCTTTAGCAATAAAAGCACTAAAGTTAAATAATATTTCTTATGCTCAACCTAAAGATAGTCATATTTTAGAAACTACTTTTTGTGATAAAAAATTACCTTCCCCAATTGGTGTTGCAGCTGGGTTTGATAAAAATGCTGAAGTATACAATCCTCTGTTTAATCTTGGATTTGGTTTTGTTGAAGTAGGGACAATTACACCAAGGCCTCAATTTGGTAACCCCAAACCAAGAGTTTTTAGACTTGAAGAAGATGAAGCTCTTATAAATAGATTAGGTTTTAATAATTCTGGGTCAGAAGAAATTAGTAAGAGAATTAAGGAAAATAATAAAAAAGGTTTTTTAGGAATAAATATTGGACCAAATAAAGACTCTATGAATAGAATCGAGGATTATTTAATTTGTTTTCGTAAATTTTATAATTTAGCTGATTATATAACTATAAATATCTCTTCACCAAATACAGAAAATTTAAGAGACTTTCATAAACAGGAAGAGCTAAATTCATTGATTGACAAACTAAAAAATGAAAAAAAAGAGTTAAATTCTAATATCCCACTAGCTATAAAAGTCTCACCTGATCTTGAAGATAATCAAATTAATGAAGTATCCAAGATCATCATGGAACAAGAAATAGGAATCATTATCGTTTCCAATACCACAGATAAGAATAGAGAAAATTTAAAAAATATAAATAAATTAGAAAAAGGTGGACTGTCAGGCAAACCAATTGCAAAGATTTCAAACGAGACAATTTTTAAGTTTTATAAAATCCTAAAAGATAAAACAAAAATAATAGGAGTGGGCGGTGTTAGTAATGGACAGGATGCTTTTGAAAAAATCACTTCTGGTGCAACACTAGTTCAATTATATACTGGAATGGTTTATAGAGGTCCTCGTATAGCTTCAAAAATAAGTAAAGAATTAATTGATTTATTAAAAAATAAGGGGTTTAAAAATGTTTCAGAGGCTGTTGGAACTAAAATTTAATCTTGACGCAATAAGATTCAGATCCTATACAGGCTCATAATTTATGTCTAAAAAATGTGAACTTACTGGAAAAATCCCCCTAAAGGGACATAATGTTAGTCATGCTAACAATAAGACTAAAAGAAGATTTCTTCCTAATCTTAAAAAAGTTAAGTTTAAAAGTGAGTTACTTAAGAGAAGTTTAAGATTAACAGTCTCAAACGCTGGTGTTAGGTCAGTAGATAAAAAAGGTAGTTTCGACCAATTTCTAATTTCAGCCAAGTCTAGAGATTTATCTTTAAGGCTTAAAAAATTAAAAAAATCCTTAGTCAGTAAATCAGCGTAATGAATAAAGTATTTTTAACACTCTCATTTTTAATGGGATTGGTTGTCTTAGCATCTAATTATTTAGTCCAATTTCCAATTCAATATTATGGTCTTCAAGAAATTCTTACCTATGGAGCATTTAGTTATCCAATAGCTTTTTTAATAACCGATCTAGCAAATAGATCTTTTGGTAAATTAGTTGCTAGAAAAATTGTATATATAGGTTTTACAATAGGAATTTTGTTTACACTTATTTTCTCAACAAATTTTACAGATTTAATCTCAGTAAGAATAGCAATCGGTTCAGGAACAGCATTTATTGTTGCTCAATTACTAGATGTACAAATATTTGATCAATTAAGACAAAAAAAATGGTTTATTGCGCCCCTCGCATCTTCATTAATCGGCTCCACAGTTGACACATTCTTATTCTTTTCAATTTCATTTTATGGAACAGGAGTACCTTGGATAACACTTTCTTTAGGAGATTTATCAGTAAAGATTTTTGTAGCTTTAGTAATGTTGATACCCTTTAGATTATTATTAGGTACTTTAAAAGCTGCTTAATTTAAATTTTTGGCTCTTGCTGCGTCATGCAATGAATGGCTCCAAATCCCCAAATTAAATCGCTACAATCAATAGCAATAACTTTTCTATTTGTAAAAAATTTTCTAAAAATTTTTAAAACCTTTTTGTCTTCTTTTACATTAAATACTGGAACTAATACTGTTTTATTACTTATGAAAAAATTTAAATAACTTGCTGGAACACGTGTTTTATTTATTACAACTGGGCTTGGCATAGGTACCTTTATAATTTTAAATTTCTTTCCATTTTCGTCATAACTATTACTTAATATTTTAAAATTTTCTTTAAGAGCATTATAATTTTTATCTGAACTGTTACTTTCTACAGCTATCATAATTGTATTTTTTGAAACAAATCTTGCAATATCATCGATATGACCGTGTGTATCATCTCCAACAATTCCTTTATTAAGCCAAATAAAATTTTTTGCATTTAAATATTCTGAAAACAGATTTTCATAGTCAATTTTTTTGAAGCCAATATTTCTCTTTTGTTTACTACTCAATAAGCACTCCCTTGTTAGTAATATGGAGCCTGACCCATTACTATCAAATGCACCACCCTCCATTACTACTCTTTTATATTTATTTGAATTTACTTTTTTAGGTAATATACTTTCAATATTTAAGTACCTACTAATATAGCCATTGATTTTGTTATCATTTCTAAAATTTTTATATTTTGACCAGGCATTAAATTTAAAATCAAGAATGGTTTTCTCTCTCTTTTTTTTGTTTACCAAAAATATTGGCCCAGAGTCCCTTAACCAAAGTCTGTCCGTCTTAATTTTATGAAATTTAATGTTAGATATATTGCAACCTATTTTTTCTAAATATATTCTTGTTTTTTTTATACTTTTGGTATTATTAACTAATAAATCTATTCTTTGATGTTTTGTTAAATATTTTATTATTTTTCCAACTACATTTGGAATTTTTTTAAACAATCTAGGCCAATCATCTTTATTATGAGGCCATGCCATCCAGACTGATTTTTGTGGCTCCCATTCTGCTGGCATTCTGAATTCACTTATTTTTTTACTCATCTTCCGGATTTTTGAGAATATCTCTGTAAAATTCAGTTCTCCTGTCCCTTAAAAAAGGCCAGTGTTGTCTTGCTGTATCTATTTTTTTAAAATCTATTTCACAAACTAAAATATCTTCTTTTTTATTTCCTGCTTTTGCAATTACTTTACCACTAGGATCTATCACCATTGAATTACCCCAAAATTCAATTTTTTTCTTACCTTTTGTTTCTACCCCTACTCTATTTATGGCAGCTACATAAGTTCCATTAGCGATAGCATGAGATTTTTGCATAGTGATCCAAGAGTCTAATTGAGATTTTCCAAACTTTCTTTTTTCTTTTGGATGCCATCCAATAGCAGTAGGATAAAAAATAATTTGAGCCCCTTTTAAAGCTGTTAACCTAGCTGCTTCAGGAAACCATTGATCCCAACATATAAGTGGACCTATTTTGCCAAATTTAGTTTTCACACTTTTAAAACCAAGGTCACCAGGACTGAAATAAAATTTTTCATAATAACCAGGGTCATCGGGTATATGCATTTTACGATATTTAGTTAAAATATTACCATTTTCTCCAATTATGATACTTGTATTATGATAAAACCCAGATGTTTTTTTTTCGAAAATTGTAATATTTAATACAACACCAAGTTCCTTTGCTAGATTACAAAATATTCTAGAGGTTTTTCCTGGAATTTTTTCTGCTAATTTAAAGTTTGAGTGACTTTCAGTCTGACAAAAATAATTTGTTAAAAATAATTCTGGCAAACATATTATCTTTGCCTTTTTTTTTGCAGCTTTTTTTATATTTTTTATGGCTAAATCAATATTAGATTGAATTGTACCTAAAGATTTACTTTGTATTAAACCAATTTTGATTTTTTTGATCATCAATCAAAATATCTTGGAAAAATTTTTTCTCTCTCTATTTTTCCATTCTCCTTTATGATAGGCGTCACTTGCTATCAGTGGTAACACACTTGTTGCTTCAGCAAAAACCATTTGCTCTTTTGTAATATCTACTTTGCCCCATGAGCTTGCTTCTTTTAACGTTGAGCTACTGCATGCCCCATCTCTAGAATCAGCGACTGTTATTTGAATAGCGTATTTATGCATATCTACATTTTTACCTAAAAGTTCAGCACATATGACTGTGTCTTGAATAAAATTTTTAGGCACACCTCCTCCGATCATAAAAAGACCTGATCCTTTAGATTTAATTTTAATTTCAGTTAATTCTCTAAACTCTCTAACCGAGTCTATAGTGATATGATTTTCTGGATTTCTTTCTTGATGCATTACAAGTCCAAATCCTGCGCTTGAGTCAGTAAAAGCTGGACAGAAGATTGGAACGTTGTTGTCATAGGCAACCTCTATCAATGAGTCTTTCTTCTTTGCGTTAGTTTTAAGATACTTGCCAATTTCACTTATGAACTCTCTTGAAGTATAACTTTTAGGCTCTAATTTATCTGCAATCTCACCAATTGTTTTATCACACATTTGAAGGTCATCTTCGTCAATGTAAGTATCATAAATTCGATCAATGTAATTATTTCTTAATTCTGTATCATCTTGGTATTGAGATCCCTGATAATGCTTAAAACCTAATGCCTCAAAGAAATCCATGTCAATAATTGAAGCTCCAGTAGCAACTATTGCATCGACCATATTGTATTTAACCAAATCTCTGTAAACATGCATACATCCCGCTGCAGAGGTTGATCCTGCAAGCGTTAAAAAGATCGTGCAATCTTTGTCTCTAATCATCTCGCTATAAATTTTTGCAGCATTCGCAGTCTCTCTTGAGACAAAAGACATTTTTTCCATAGATGAAACAATATGTCTGGCATCAAAAGAAGTTATATCAATATGCTCAACTTCTTTACTAAGTAAGTCTTTTTTTCTGTTATTTGAATGATTTTTGTTATCTGACATTAAGCAACAAGAAACTCTTTATTTGCCTCTTTGTCATACATAGTCATTATAGGATTGTCCTGAACTTCATAAATTTCATCAGAGTAAAATCCGTTAAAGTTTGTTCTAAAAGTAAGTCCATAAGCTCCAAGTTGTCCAAGCTCTATATAATCGTTTTCTTTTATATTGTTAGGAAGGATAAAAGGTCCTTTCATATAATCCATGCTATCACATGTTGGGCCATAGAAATCAAATGATGTTAGTTTTTTTGATATAACTCTACCGTCTGTTATCATTTTTGAAGGGTAAACAATATTTGGAACGCCAGCATCAAATAAAGTTCCATATGTTCCATCATTTATATAAAGCTTTTGTTTTTTTCTTAAATCTACCCTAACTATTGTCGAACCACTTTCCGCAACAATTGCTCTACCAGGTTCACATATAATTTCTGGAAGTTTTTCTATTTTTAAATTTTCTAAGCTTTTTTTGATCTCATTAAAATAATTATCTAAAGATTGAGGTACTAAATCAGGATAAATAGTTGGAAAGCCTCCTCCAACATTTATTACGTCAGGTATAATTTTAGTTTTTTTTATAATATTACCAATTTCAAATATTCCTTTAGAATATGATATTGGGTGCATGCACTGCGAACCAACATGAAAACTTAGCCCAACTTTTTTTGCATATTGTTTAGTTAATCTAAGAAGTCCAACAGCTTCATTGTTAATTGCTCCAAATTTTTTCGATAAATCTATCTCTGCATGTTCATTAGATACAGAAACTCTCACAAATAAATTTAAGTCTTTTGCATGATTTGTGCTCTCAAGAATTTTTATTAATTCATCTTTAGTATCTAAAGAGAAAGTTTTAACGTTATATTTAAAGTACGCATCTTTTATGCTTTCTCTATTCTTTACAGTGTGCATATAGGAGCAATCGGCTTTTGGACTTAATTTTCTAATAGTTTCTATCTCCTTAATAGAGGCAACGTCAAAACTATTTATTCCACTTTCAAGGACAGTTTTTAAGACTACCGGATGAGGATTAGTTTTTAAAGCATAAAGAATTTTGCCTGGAAAGTTTTTCTGGAAGTATTTAGAGGCCAATTTTATGGACTCTTTTCTAATACAATAAACAGGTTTTGTTGGTCTCAGTTGATTAACTAACTCTTCAACTGACTTAAATTTTTGCATATCTGCACCTCTAAAAAAAATTTACAAAAAAAACTGCATATCTAGTATGCAAGTTTCATAATTGCAGCATTTATGCTGAAAAATTATTAATGTAAAGCAAATAATGCTATTGAAATATTAAATTTTATTTCCATATAGGGTTTATGATAAGCCAACCAACATTGCAAAAATTGAGTAATTTTGAGGATAAATCACTTCTTATTGTTGATGACGACAATCCGTTTAGACAAAGATTAGCTAGGGCTATGGAGAAAAAAGGGTTCACTGTAACACAAGCTGAGAGTGTAAAAGTTGGAATAGAAACAGTAAAGTCTAAAAGTCCAGCATTTGCAGTTGTTGACCTTAGATTAAACGATGGAAATGGACTTGAAGTTGTTAAAGAAATTCAAAAGGCAAACCTTAAAAGTAGAATTATTATGCTAACTGGATATGGAAACATCCCCACAGCAGTTGCTGCAATAAAAGAAGGAGCAATTGATTATATTGCTAAACCAGCAGACGCAGATGATGTGGAAAAAGCACTTTTAGCTGATCCTAATCAAAAGCCTGCTCCTCCTGAAAATCCGATGTCTGCGGATAGAGTAAAATGGGAGCATATACACAGAGTTTTTGAGTTATGTAACAGAAATGTCTCTGAAACTGCAAGAAGACTAAAAATGCATAGAAGAACTCTTCAAAGAATACTGTCTAAAAGATCTCCAAGATAATTTAAATTCTTGTAAATCTTAAAAATACATCTTCAAGATCTCCATCATCAGTTGAAATATCTCGTATTTTTATATCTTGTTTTTTAATTTCTGAGATTATGGAGTCTATGCTAAGTTTACTCTTCTCATATGACAAAACTAGCCTATTTCCATCATTTGATAGAATTTTTAATGACTCAAAAGTGTTATCATCAATTTCAGTTTTTTTATCTGTAGTGACATACACAATTTTTGTTTGAATTCTTTCTAAGAGATTTTTAGTCGTATCTAAAGCAACTAATTTTCCCCCACTTAGGATACCAATTCTATCACACATTTTTTCTGCTTCCTCAAGGTAATGAGTTGTAAGAATTGTGGTCACTCCCTGTTTATTAAGCGATCTTACGTTTTCCCATAGTGTATTTCTAAGCTCCACATCTACTCCTGCAGTAGGTTCATCTAAAATTATAATTGGTGGTTGATGCACCATCGCTTTTGCCACAAGTAATCTTCTCTTCATACCTCCAGATAAGGCTCTAGCATAGCTGTCAGCTTGTTCCTCTAATGATACTAACTTTAATATGGTATCTGTAATTCTATCTTTTTCTCTAATTCCATATAGTCCTGCTTGAAGCTCTAAGAGTTTTCTAGGACTAAAAAATGGATCGAAGTTGACTTCTTGTGGAACAATACCAATGGATGCTTTAACTTGTCTTGGATTTTTGTCTAAGTCGAAACCCCAAACATTAACTTCACCTCCAGATTTTATAACTGATCCACCTAATATATTTATAAATGTGCTTTTTCCGGCTCCGTTCGGTCCTAACAACCCAAATATTTCACCCTCTTTCACTTCTAAGTTTAAATTATTAAGGGCGTGGGTTTGTTTAGAGCCATTCTTTGAATATATTTTATTTAAGTTTTTAACAGTTAATACGTTTTTTTTATTCATTTGAGGGCATACATTTATTACATTTAAAGAAATTAATATATCATTACACTATGAATAAAATTAAAAAAAGTGACCATTTTTACTTAATAGATGGTTCGGGATATATTTTTAGAGCATATTATGCTTTACCCCCTTTAACCAGAAAAAGTGATGGTTTACCAGTTGGAGCAGTAAGTGGATTTTGCAACATGCTTTTTAAATTATTAGAGGACTCTAAATCAAATGATAACTCAGAAAAACCTACTCACTTCGCTGTAATATTCGATTCTGCAAGAAAAAATTTCAGAAATGAGATTTATTCTGAATATAAAGGAAATAGATCTGATGCTCCTGATGATTTAATTCCTCAATTTGAATATATAAGAAAATCTGTAGAAGCATTTAATTTACCCTCTATTGAATTGATAAATTATGAGGCAGATGATCTGATTGCCACTTATGTAGAGAAAATTTTAGATCTAGGTGCAAAAGTGACAATAGTTTCATCTGATAAAGATTTAATGCAACTATATAAAAAGGGCGTCAGGATCTATGATCCTATGAAAAATAAATTTATAAATAAAGATGATGTATTTAACAAATTTGGTGTTACTGCAGAAAAAGTAATTGATGTTCAATCTTTGGCTGGTGATAGTACAGACAATGTACCAGGTGTTCCTGGTATAGGGGTTAAGACTGCAGCAGATTTAATAAATCAATATGGCACCTTAGAAAACTTATTAAAAAACGCATCGAAAATAAAACAAAATAAAAGAAGAGAAACTTTAATTAACAACAAGGAAGATGCAATTGTAAGTAAAAAACTTGTTACATTAAAAAAAGATGTACCAGTAAAAAATAAAATCGAAGAGTTCATATTAAAAAATGTCGATAAAGACAAACTTTATTCTTTTTTAAGGGAAATGGAATTTAATAGGTTGTTGAGTTCTGCTATCTCAAAATATGGAAGCGCAAGTGATCAGGCAACTAAAGAGGATAAAAAAAATATTGAGAAACCATCAGAAATAAAAAAAAGCAATTATCAATTAATAAAAAATGAGAAAGAGATTGAGGATTTGATGAAACAATCTGAGGAAATAGGAGAATTTGCAATTGACACTGAAACAACTTCATTAGATCCTCATACAGCAAAATTAGTAGGTATTTCAATCTCCAACAGAATTGGAAAAGCTTGCTACATACCACTTAATCATTTTAAAGGAGACAATCTAGACGAAAAAAAAGTATTAAGTATTTTAAAGAAATATTTAGAAGATGAGAGTATCAAAAAGATAGGACAAAACATTAAGTTTGACTTCATTGTATTTTATCATCGTGGAGTAATTTTAAATTCACTAGAAGATACAATGCTTATGTCTTACACACTAGATGCTGGTAAGAATAGACATAACATGGATACCCTTTCAGAAATCCACCTTGGTCATAAAACTATTAAATATAAAGATCTTGTTGGAACTGGTAAAAAACAACTTAATTTTTCTGAAGTAGATATATCTCAAGCTAAAGATTACGCATCAGAAGATGCAGATATAACATTTAGGTTGTACAAAATATTTCTAAAATCTTTAAGAGCAGAAAAATTATTAAATATTTATGAGCTATTTGAAAAGCCTCTTATTAAAATTCTTGCACATATGGAGATAAAGGGAATAAAACTTGATAAATCCTCACTCAATAAATTGTCTTCAAAATTTTCAGCAAAAATTAACCAACTAGAAAAAACAATTTTTAAAATTTCAAAAAAAAAATTTAACATAGGCTCGACGAAACAACTTGGTGAAATCATGTATAATGATTTAAAAATTGCGGCACTAAAAAAAACAAAAAAAGGTAGCTTTGCTACTAGTGCTTCTGTTTTGGAAGATTTAGCTTTTAAAGGTTATGAGTTTCCAAAATTAATTTTGGAGTGGAGACAAATCAGCAAGCTTAAGAATACTTATTCAGATGCATTACCAGAGCATATAAATCAAAAAACTAATAGAGTACATACATCATTTTTGTTAGCAGCAACATCTACAGGTAGACTTGCATCAAGCGATCCAAATTTACAAAATATTCCAATAAAATCTGAGGATGGTAAGGATATAAGAAAAGCTTTTGTATCAGAAAAAAATAATAAATTGATCTCTGCTGACTATAATCAAGTTGAGATGAGAATTTTGGCTGATCTAGCAGATGTTAAACAGTTAAAAAAAGCATTTTTAAACAATGAAGATATACATACCTTGACAGCGAGCCAAGTTTTTGGAAAAGAAATAAACAAAATTGATGCAGAGACTAGAAGAAAAGCTAAGGCGATTAATTTTGGTATCATTTATGGAATATCACAATATGGTTTAGCTAAACAAATTAATGTTTCAAATAATGAAGCAGAGGAATTTTTAAATTCTTATTTTAAAAAATTTCCTGAAATTAAAGATTATATGAAAACAACGGTAAATTTTTGTAGGAAAAGCGGCTATGTAAGTAATATATTTGGTAGAAAAACTCATCTTACGGGAATAAATGATAAAAACTTTAATGTTAGAAATTTTCAAGAGAGGGCAGCAATAAATGCTCCAATTCAAGGCTCAGCTTCGGAAATAATGAGACTAGCAATGATTAGAATTAATAAGGAAATTACTGGTGATAAAAAAAATAGTCTTAAAATGTTATTACAAATACATGATGAGTTAATATTTGAAGAAAATTCAATAAAAACCAAAAAAAGTACTAAATTAATAAAGGATTTAATGTTGAGTGTAAAAGAAAGTGAGTTGCACTCATTTTCAATACCACTTTTAGTCGATGTGAATATTGGAGAAAATTGGGGTGAACTCCACTAGAAACAAACAATTGCCCTATTATGAACAATTTAGTATTTTTATTCTAAATTATGTCGCAAACAATTGCTCTCGTAGATGATGACCGAAATCTTTTAACATCGGTGCAGATGGCCTTAGAGGAAGAGGGCTTTAAAGTACAAACTTATATTGATGGTGAAAATGCACTTGTTGGATTAACAAGAACACCTCCTGATCTTGCAGTTATAGATATAAAAATGCCAAGAATGGATGGAGAAGAACTTTTAAGAAAACTTAGAAAGAAAACTTCTATGCCTGTAATATTTTTAACTTCAAAAGATCAAGTAACTGACGAGGTTAGTGGCTTAAAACTGGGAGCAGATGATTTTGTAGGCAAAACTGGCGGATTCTCAACAAAAGTTCTAGTTGAGAGAATAAAAGTTCAATTAAGAAAAAAAGATAAAGAGATTAATATTGAAGAAAACAAAAATGTAATTTCTCATGGAAAATTAAAATTAGATCCTTCTCAACTTGAATGCGAGTGGGATGGAAAGCAATTACCAGACAAACTTACTACAACTGAGTTTAAAATAGTTGAGGAGCTTGCGAAGAGACCTGGAATGATTAAAGAAAGAGCTTTGCTTATGGATGTTGCATACCGTGAAGATACCGACATAGAGGATAGGACAATTGATAGTCATGTTAAAAGAATAAGAAAAAAATTTAAAAAGGTAGATAGCGATTTCTCAGCAATTGAAACAAGATATGGAAGTGGATATAGATGGAATGTTAAATAATAGTTATGGGAAAAATATTAAAAAACCTCTCCATATTACAAAAATTCCTATTTATTAATTTAGTAGTATTTATTTTTTTAGGAATATTTACATTTTTTTATCTTGGAACAATTCAGAAAGATCTAATTTCAGAAAAAAAGAAAAGCCATATTGAAATTATTAATCAAACAATTTTGAACTTAGATAAATCAGATATTAAATTTACTAGGAATGGTATTAATGAATTTCTTTTCTCAAAAAAGTCAAGATTTCCCTATTTTGAGAAATTAGATAGAGTAATATTTTTTGACGATAAATTAAATTTAGTAGGTGATACTAGATCAATACCTTCATCAGAGATGATTATTGAAGATTTGTTAGAAAATTCTGATAACAAAAAAAATATTTCAAAAAATACTAAAAATATTACTACAGTCTTTGATCAGGATATTAAAGATTATGATATTTCTAAATCTGAGACTTCAATTACTAAAATTAAAGAATTTGATGAACAGCATTTTGTGTACAGCATACAAAATGTGAAATATAAAAAAACAAACGGTTTTATTCTTATTTCTGAAAATGCTGATAATATAATTCAAAAAATTGCTGAGAGAGAAAATTTTATTATTAGAACAGCCATAGCTGTCTTTTTGGTAATCCTAATATTTTCTTATGTTTTAAATAGATATTTTCTTAAACCAATTAAAAATCTCGTTAATTATACAAAAATTATTAAGAATAAAAGTAAACAAAAAGCAGATATAGAAAGTGTAAAAAAAAGAAATGATGAATTAGGTATACTATCAAAGTCTCTAGAAGAGATGACAAAAGAATTAAATAAAAGAATCGCAGCAGCTGAAAATTACTCTACTGATTTACTTCATGAAATAAGAAATCCGTTAGCTTCTCTTAAGAGTGCCTCAGAGGTAATTTCTGAAACTGGTGATAAAGAAAAAAGAAATAAATTGATTAATATTGTTTCACATGATGTCGAAAGAATCGAGAGACTTATTACTGATTATTCTCAAATGTTGAAAGATGAAGTTGTGATTTCAACTGAAAAAATGCAAAAAATTGATATTAAAGATATAGCCAGTTCAGTTGTTGATGACTTTAACAATATTTATAATTCAAAGAAAAATATAAATATAAAATTAAAATCCAATGGATCTGAAAACTATTTTATTTATGGAATTAGTAATAGGATAGAGCAAATAATTGCAAATTTATTGGATAACTCAATCTCATTCAGTAGCCCAAACCAAGAAATAGTAGTTGATGTTTTTAATAATGAAGATGGGAAGCCCACAATTGCTGTAATTGACGAAGGTACTGGTTTTATTGAAAAAGATACTAATAAAATATTCAATAGATTTTATAGTAATAGACCAAAAAATTTTGGTGAACATTCTGGATTAGGTCTAAATATAGTGAAAAACTTGGTAGAATTACATAATGGTCAAATAAAAGCTGAAAATAATGAAAACAAAGGTGCAAAAGTTGAAATTATTTTCCCGGCGACCCAATGAAAAGTTGATTATTATAAATAAAGTTGTTACAAGCCGAAGCTTATGACAGATTATAAAGTAAAAGATATCAAAGAAGCAGAATTTGGAAGAAAAGAAATTTCATTAGCAGAAACAGAAATGCCAGGTTTAATGGCATTAAGAAAAGAATATAAAGGAAAACATCCTTTAAAAGGCGCAAGGATTCTAGGTTGTCTACATATGACAATCCAAACAGCAGTTTTAATCGAAACTTTAGTTGATTTAGGAGCTGAAGTAAGATGGTCATCATGTAACATTTTTTCTACTCAAGATCATGCAGCCGCCGCAATCGCAAAAGCTGGCATTCCAGTATTTGCATGGAAAGGTGAAACTGAGGAGGAGTATTGGTGGTGTGTAAGACAGACTATCGAAGGTAAAAAAGACTGGAAGCCAAATATGATTTTAGATGATGGTGGAGATCTAACTGCACTTATGCATAAAGATTATAAAGATTTAATGAAAGATATAAAAGGATTGAGTGAAGAAACAACTACAGGGGTATTAGCACTTAAAAAGATGGAAGAGCAAGGCACACTTTTAGTTCCTGCAATAAATGTAAATGACTCAGTTACAAAATCAAAATTTGATAATCTATATGGGTGCAGAGAAAGTTTAGTTGACGGAATAAAAAGAGCTACAGATGTAATGATGTCTGGAAAAGTTGCTATTGTTGCAGGATTTGGTGATGTAGGAAAAGGAAGTGCGGCGTCATTACGACAAAGTGGTGCAAGAGTAATGGTAACAGAAACAGATCCTATTTGTGCACTTCAGGCTGCAATGGAGGGTTATGAAGTTGTATTAATGGATGAGATGATTGGCCAAGCTGACATTGTTGTTACAGCAACTGGTAATAAAGATATTGTTACCGCAGATCATATGAGAGCAATGAAAGATAGATCAATACTTTGTAATATAGGACACTTTGATAATGAGATACAAGTTGATGCATTAAAAAACTATAAATGGGATGAAATAAAACCACAAGTTCATGAAATTACTTTTCCAGATAATAAAAGACTTATATTATTAGCCGAGGGAAGACTTGTTAATTTAGGTTGTGCGACAGGACACCCAAGTTTTGTTATGAGTGCTTCATTTACAAATCAAGTTACAGCTCAAATAGAGTTATGGAATAACTCAGATAATTACGAGAATAAAGTATATGTACTCCCTAAACATTTAGATGAGAAAGTAGCTAGATTACATTTAGAAAAAGTTGGAGCTAAATTAACACCTTTATCCAAGGACCAAGCTGATTATATAAGTGTTAAAACCGAAGGACCATATAAGCCAGATGCTTATCGCTACTAAGGGTGGCAAAATTAATATCTCAGAGGAAAAAGACACTAAATCTGTAGCAGAAAAATTCTCTAAATTAATAAAGCAAGGTGATTGTATACTTTTTAGTGGTAACTTAGGCGTTGGAAAGACAACTTTTATAAAATACATAATAAATTCACTTCAAAAGGCAAATAAACAAAAAATATCAGAAGTAACAAGTCCTACATTTACCGTTATTAATGAATATCAAATTAAGAAAATATTAATAAAACATTATGATCTTTACAGAATTAAAAATAAAAAAGAATTAAACAATTTAGGTATTCAAGAAAATCTAAAAGATCAAATTACGTTAGTTGAGTGGCCAGAAATGGTAAAGAAAATAAAAATTAAAAATAGTATAAATTTAAAATTTGAATATAAAAAAAATTACACTGAACGTTATCTTTCAATAATTTCTAAAAATAAAAAATTTTTAAATGAATTTCAATAAATTTAAAAAATTATCAGGAGACGCTTCATTCAGACATTTTTATAGAAGTAGAAATAGTATTATTGTTTATTGTATTAAAAACAAAAAAAGTAATTTATTGGATTATGATGCTATTAATAAAATATTAATTAAAAGAAAAGTGATAGCTCCGTCTTTAATATCTCAACATTATAAAGAAAATTATATAGAAATAGAAGATTTCGGGGATTTAACAGTTTTTGAAAAATTTAAAAAAAAAACAACCAACAAAAAAAATTATTATAAAAAAATTTTAAACTTACTGTCAAAAATAAAAAAAATAAAAATTAAAAATCAAAAAACATTTTTGAAAACAAACTTCAAAGTTCCAAACTATACTTCAAAAATGTTATTAGATGAATCTAACCTATTTCTGGACTGGTATTTACAAAAATTTTTTAAAGGAAAAAAAAAACTCTCTTTAGAAAAACAATTAAAAAAAATATTTAAAAAATTATTAAGAAATATTTCATACAAGGAGAAAGTTTTTGTGCACAGGGATTTTCATGTATCTAACATAATGATAACTAAAAGGGGCTTGGGACTGATTGATAGTCAGGACGCAGTATATGGTAATATTGCATATGATTTAGCTTCTTTAATTGATGATGTAAGGCTTAAAATGAATATAAAAATTAAGGATTTTATTTTTAACGAATTCTTAAAAAAGAATAAAAACTTAGATCATAAAAAATTCAAGAATGATTTTGATATTTTATCTGTGCTTAGAAATTTTAAAATAATTGGCATATTTACTCGTTTATCCATGAGAGATAATAAAAATAAGTATTTAAAACTTATACCTTATGCTTGGAAACTAATTGAACTAAGGACAAGCAAAAACCCTATATTTAAAGACTTAGATTACCTTTTAGCCAAAAACTTTGATAAAAAAAAAAGAAAATTGATATGAAAGTTAAAACTGCTTTAATTCTTTGTGCCGGGTTTGGTAAGAGGGTACAACCAATAACAGACTCATTACCCAAGCCTTTAATTAATTATAAAGATGAAACCTTATTAGAGAATACTATTAAATTTTTAATAAAACTAAAAATAAATAAAATTAAAATAAATGTATTTTACTTAAAAGAAAAAATAATTAGTTTTATTGAAAATAAAAATTTTCCATTAAATATTGAAATTGTTGATGATGGTGAAACAATTTTAGGCACAGGTGGTGGAATTTTAAGCCTTATTAATAAATCTGATGAGGAGGATGTATTAGTTATTAATCCAGATACAATTTGGGATGATAGTTTCATAAGCTCAGTTATTGATATGGAAAATATCTATTTCGAAAAAAAAATTAAAAATATTTTATTGGTTGTAAATAATTTATCGTGTTTTGATAGAAGATTTAATGGAGATTTCGAAATTAAAAATAATATTTTATTTAAGGAAAAAGTTAATAATTTTAAATATACAGGATGTCAAATATTTAACAAAGATATAATTTCTCATAAGCAACTAAATTATTTTCCTGTATCTGAAATATGGGATACTCTTTTAAGAGACAGCAAACTTTATGGTTATGAACATAAAGGAGAATTTAAGCACTTAACTGATTATGAAATATATGAAAAATTATTTATTTAGAAAACTAAAAGGTCTTTTGCTCTGTCTTTATCTAAATAACTAGCATTTTTAATTTTTCCTTCTTCAATTTCTATTAATAAAGGATTACCTGTTGGTATTTCTAGACTTGAAATTTTTTTGTTATCTAAATCAAATAGGTATTTACACAATGATCTAATTGAATTTCCATGAGCTGAAACAATTATATTTTTATCTAATTTTGGCTCTATATTTCTTTTATAAAATGGTATCACTCTTTCGTAGGTATTTTTTAATGACTCAGTATCAGGGATCTTATCTCTTGGAACATTTTTGTATATATCGATATTCAATGGATGATATGGACTTGTTTTTTTAAGTGCTTCTGGTGGATTATCCCATGATCTTCTAAAAATATGAATTTTTTCTTCACCATAAAGCTTTTTCATTTCATCTTTATTTAGACCTGTTAAAGATCCGTAATGCCTCTCATTTAATTCCCATGCATTTATAATCTCCTGATTTTTTATTCTCATAGTATTTAAGATCAAATTAAGTGTCTCAATCGACCTTGATTGTAAAGATGTGTAAAAATAAGATAATTCAATACCTAATTTCTTAATTAATTCTCCTGCTTTGCAAGCTTCAAGCTTACCTTTTGCAGCTAAATCAACGTCTACCCAGCCTGTGAAACGATTTTCTAGGTTCCATTCACTTTGTCCATGTCTCACGAGAATTAAATAATTCATAAATTTAACATAAATATAAATTAAATTAGATTGACATAAAGCTAAATCTTTTTATTTTGTTGGAATGAGTTCATTTGAGGATAGAAAAAAAAGTTTTGAAAAGAAATTTGCTCATGATCAAGAGCTTCAATTTAAAGTTAGCGCTAAAAGGAATAAATATTTAGGAGAATGGGTATCCGAAATACTTGGTTATAATTCAGATCAAGAAAAAGAATATATTCAATCAGTAATAAAGGCAGATTTTGCTGAAGCAGGAGACGAAGACGTCTTTAGAAAGATCAAACAAGATCTAAAAGAAAAAAATATATCAGACGAGGAATTGCGAAAAAAGATGGACGAGCTAAATGAAAAAGCTAAAACTGATTTTAGTTAGTTTTTTTTTTATTCTAATAAATATAAATAGTTCATTTTCATTAAATAGTAATTATAAAATAATATCAGGGAAACCAGTTATAACAGACGGTGACACAGTTAAAATAAATAATAATAAAATTCGTTTTAGTGGAATTGATGCCCCAGAAAGTTATTTTTTTGGGAAAAAACAAATATGCACTTTAAATAAAGTGGATATTTTTTGTGGAATATTATCAAAAGATAAACTGGTAGAAAAAATAGGAAATCAATCTATTGATTGTAAAATTGAAAAAAATAAAGATCAATTTAATAGGTTATTAGGAGAGTGTTTTTTAGATAACGAGAGTTTATCAGTTTACATGGTCAAGAATGGCTATGCATTTGATTATCCAAAATATTCCAAAGGAAAATTCAGTGCATATGAAAAATATGCAAAAAATCTTTCTTTAGGATTGTGGCAAATGAAATTCGAATATCCTTGGATATGGAGGAAAAAAAATAGATAATAAAAAGAGTGATTCGAAATAAAAAATTATATTTATTTATAACTTTAATTTTGATTTCTGCATGTTCTTCTGTACCTAAAAATACAGCTGATGGTTGTTCAATTTTTTCAGAAAGATATCTTTGGTATAAACATGCAAAAAAATCTGAGCAAAAATGGGGAACACCTATTTATTTACAACTTGCAATTATTAAAATGGAATCCGACTTTGATTGGTTGGCTAAACCACCAAGACAAAAATTGTTTAAAGTAATTCCATATAAGAGACCATCCAGTTCTTTTGGCTATTCTCAAGCTGTAAAAGGAACATGGAAACAGTATAAAGAGGAAACAGGAAATAAATATGCTACTCGGACGAGGTTTAAGGACAGCGTAGATTTTATTGGTTGGTACACAAATAAAACTGAAAAGATACTGAAAATACCTAAAAATGATGCTTTTAGGCAATATGTTGCTTATCATGAGGGATGGGGGAATTATAAAAATTATAAAAATAAACAAAAAATTATTTTATTAGCAAAGAAAGTTGAAAACCAGTCTAAGAAATACAAAACTCAACTTAATAAATGTAAAAACTCACTAACTACTAGAAAATATATTTTATTCTAATTTAGCTGTTTTTTTAGCTCTATATCAACAGCATCAATTCTTTTTGTATTTTTAGCAAGAGTTAAATACATTGTAGGAGTCACATATAAAGTAAAGAAAGTAGAAATTATCATCCCACCAAGTATTGTTGCACCAACTGCAAGTCTAGAACCTTCTCCAGCTCCAGGTCCAATATTACCAATAACTAGTGGTAACATTGCTATCATAGTACTTAATGATGTCATAATTATTGGTCTAAATCTTAAACTGCAAGCCTCTTTCACGGCTTTCTCAATATCTTTACCTTTAGTTCTTAATTGATTTGCATAATCAACTATAAGAATACTATTCTTTGTTGAAATCCCTATAAGTATTACAAGTGCAATTTGTGAGAAAATATTTATTGATGAATTTAAAAATAATATGAATACTAAACCACCAAATACTGCGAGTGGAACAGTTAAAATAATTATAAAAGGATGAATAAAAGAATTAAAGGTTGCAGACATAACAAGGTAAGCAGTTAATAAAGCTAAGGCAAAAATTATATAAAGTTCATTACTTGTTTCTTTTAATTCCTCTGACTTACCTTTCCAAGTAATTTGTTTGTCAGGTGCAACTTTAGTCATTGTTTCCTCAAGATATTTAATTGCTTCAGCTAAAGTATAGCCTTCACTTATGTTAGCGGATATTGTAATAGCTCTTTGTCTATTGTATCTTGATAATTTACTTGCAGTTCCCTTTTCATTAAATTCTACTAAATTTGAAAGTGAGACTAAGTTTCCAGTTTTTTCTGATCGAACGAATATTTTACTTAAACTTTCTTTATTTTTTCTATCTTTTAAATATTGTTGTAAAATGATTGGGTATTCTTTTCCAAGTTTATTAAATTTTGTAACCGTCTTACCTCCATATAAAGTTTCTAACGTTTGACCAATTGCTTCAGTTGATATTCCTAGGTCTTTTGCTTTATTTTTATTAATCTTTATATTTACTTCAGGTTTATTTCTGGTGTAGTCAGATTCAAGTCTTGATAAATTTCTGTTCTTTCTTAACATTCTAATAACTTTAGATTGTATTTGTTCTAACTCTTCATATGTATTTCCATAAATAACCATTTGAACAGGCTTATTGTAACTAGAAACTCTTATGGACTGTGGAGAAATTGGAAAAGCAAGTGTTTGAGGTACTGTAACTATTTTTCCAATTGCTTGTCTCATTATTGTTTGAGAATTTTTTTTTCTATTTTTCCAATTGTCTAAAAGCGAGATTATCAAGAAACTATTTTCAGAGCCAAAACCTGGAACTATCATTAAAAATCTATTGTATGGACTATTATCTCCATCTAGCAGTGGAATAAGTCTTTTTTCAACGTCTTCAGCCCTTTTTTGAGTATATTGGAATGAGCTTCCCTCATCAGTAAATCCTATAACTAAGTAAACACCACGATCTTCTAATGGCAATAACTCTTTTTTTGTATAATTGTACAAAGCTCCAGATGCAACTACGATAAAAATTATAAATGTTATTATTGTTTTCTTCTTATTCATCCAAAATCCTAATGTCTCAGTGTAAAATTTTAAAAAACCTTGAAAAAATTTATCAAATCCTCTTGTCAAGAAATTAGACTTTTTCTTTTTATCAAGAAATTTACTACCTAACATTGGCGAAAGTGTTAGAGCAACAAATGATGACACTACTATTGCAAATGATAGTGCTATGGCAGTTTCTTTAAATAATGTTCCAGCAATACCTTCAATAAAAATTAAAGGTAAAAATACTGCAACTAAAATAAGAGTTGTTGCAATAATTGCAAATGTAATTTGTTTAGAGCCTTTATAAGCTGCTACTAGAGGTGTCTCACCATTTTCAATTCTTCTATATATCGCGTCAGTCATAATGACCGAGTCATCAGTAATAATTCCAATTGCTAATATAAAACTTAATAAGACAAATATATTTATTGATAAATCAAATATATATAAACCTAAGAATGTTGCAATTAGACTTACAGGTAAAGCTATTGCGGGAACAATAACTGCTTTTAAATTCCCTAAAAATAAATAAATTATTATTACTACAAGTATAAAAGCTATAACTAAAGTTTTATAAACTTCATTTATTGCTTCACCAATATATGTGGCTCTATTAAAAGCTATTTCTAAATTTAAATCAGCTGGTAAAGTTTTTCTTATTTCTATAATTTTTTTTTCAACTTCTTTTGATAATTCTACAGTTGAGGCTCCACTTCTCGCATAAATACCTATTCCCATAGTTTTTAAATTGAGTGCTCCTTTGCTCTGAGCTCTAAATAAAACTTTCTCTGTTACAGGACCTAGTTCTAAATTTGCAATATCCGATAGTCTTACTATATTGTCTTTAGCCTTCTTAATTGGTAGTCCCTTAAGTTTTTCTAAGTCATTGTATGATTTATCAATATTGATAGTTAAATCTATATTTTCAGCTTCAAGTGTACCTGCTGGTAATCTAATATTTTCATTTCTTAATGATCTCTCTACTTCTTGTATAGTTAAATTATTTGCAGCTAATTTGATTGGATCTATCCACACTCTTATACTCTGTTCTCTAAGGCCACCTGTTCTTATTCGACCAACGTTTTTAATACTAGAAAACTGATCAACTAGATATCGTTCTGCATAATCTCCTAACTCAAGATCACTCCAAGTTTCTGAGGACAAAGCTATCCACATAGTAGTCGTAAAACCCGCTGATTGTTTAAGTATTCTTGGTGCCTCAGATTCTGTGGGAAGTCTTCCAACAACTCGAGCAACTCTTTCCCTTACATCATTAGCTGCATCGTCAAGGTCAATATCAGTGTCAAATTCGATATTTATTGTGCTTTTCCCATTTTCTGATTTGGCGTCTATATTTTTTATTCCCTCTGCTCCACCTATGACTTCTTCAATTACTTGTGTTACCTCTTCATCAACAATCGGAGCTGAGGCCGAAGCATATTTTACTTGAACCTGAACTACAGGAGGTTGTAGACCTGATGGAAGTTCTCTTACTGGTAATTTTGAAAAAACAAAAGTTCCAAATACAACAAGTATTAATGATAATACCCATGAAAGTGCTGGTCTTCTAATACTAACATCAGTTAAATACATTTAATTATTTACTTTTATTTTCTTTTTTACCCCAGCTAGACTCGTTTTTTTTTTCACCATCTTTAATGGGTTTAATTTTTCCATTTGGTCTTACTTTTTTTAATCCTTCAGCAACAACTATGTCACCCTCTTTTAAACCAGTTTCCACTTCTAGATATCCTTCGTTTCTGTTGCCAACTTTTACTTCAACTCTGTTAGTTACATTCTCTTTATCTACTTTATAAATATAAACTTTATTACCTTCCAATATTACACTTGTATCTGGTATACCTAACGAAATTCTTTCATTATATTTAATTGTTACCTCCATTAAAGCACCAGGCAAAATCTCAGAATTCGTATTTTGCATTTTAACTCTAAGTCTTAAAGATCTGTTACTGACATCTATTTTGCTGGCTAAAGAATCTACTATACCTTTATATATTTTATCTTTATTTCCAGAAAATTTTATATCAACACCTAGTCCTTTTTCTACAAATGGTGCAAATACTTCTGGAACATCAACATCAATAAATAAAAAAGATGCGTCTTCAATATCTATTACAACAGAGCTTTCGGAAACATTAATATCATCAGAAAAGTTTCTTTTACCAATTACTCCATCAAATGGTGCTGTTATAGTTCTATTTTTTAATTTAGCGACCACATCACCAGATTTAACGCTCGTATTATATTTTATATTCTCTAGAATTTCATATTTTTCAATATTGTATGACTGTGTTTTAATTGGAACTGCTGTTCCAAAAGTTTCAATGATATTTTGAAATTTTCTTTTTTCAACTGTTTTGACTATAATACCTGGTGGGGGTCTTTTACTAAATTTTTTTTTAAAATGGTTTCCAATCATAGTTCTAGCAATAATTACACCTGCAATGACTAGAAAAAAAATTACTATTATTGATGTTATTTTAGTAGATCTTTTCATTTTTATAATCTTCCATATTCAGCCCATGAACCATCATAAACTGTAGGAGAATATGTATTATTTACGAGGGAATATGCAAGACCTAAAACGCATGCTGTTATACCAGATCCGCACGAAAAAACTCTTTTGTCATCATTTAAATCAATGATTTCCTTGAATTTTTCTGAGATCTCATTAACATTTTTAAAAGTATTGTTTGAGGTATTAATAATTTCTTTAAATGGAAGACATACAGAGTTTGGAATAGATCCACTTCTAACATTCTTCCTAGGATCAGGAACACTTCCATCAAATCTTTCCTTACTTCTTGCATCTATAACTGTGAAATTTTTTTGTTCAATGTTTTCATTTATTTCAAGAATACTTTTTACCAGATTTTTATTTTCTGTTGCTCTGTATGTTGAGTTCTTTAAAATTGTCTTTTCACTTGTTACTTTTCTATTTTCAATTAGCCATTTTTTTAAACCACCGTCTAAAACACTTACTAGTTGTTTATCATGACCAAAATAAATAAAATTGTACCAACCTCTACATGAACTTAAAACATCTGAGTTATCATAAATTACAATTCTATCAGTATTCGATATGCCCATTGCTGATACTATTTCTTCCCATTTTTCTTTTGAAGGAAGCATGTGAGGTAAATCTGTATCTTGATTTGAATTTTTGTCTAAGTCAAAAAAAATTGCACTAGGAATATGATTTTTAAAATATTCCTCTTCAGGGTTTCTATCAATTCCTGGCATATGCCACGAGCAGTCAATTATTTTGACGTCATTTAAATTATTTTCTAACCAATCTGATGTAACAAGTGACATTCTATCTTTTTTCTAGATACTTCTGATGATACTCTTCAGCAGCACAGTAATTTTTCAACTCAGATAGCTTAGTTACAACTTTTCCAGATAACCTTAAATTTTCCTCGTTCATTATTTTTTGAGCAATATTTTTTTGCTCATCATTAAGATAGAATATCTCACTTCTGTATTGTGTTCCAAAATCAGGACCTTGAGAATTAAGTGTAGTTGGATCATGAAATTCAAAAAATTTCTTAATTATTTGCTCGTATGTAATAACTTTAGGATCAAATTCTAATTTTACAGCTTCCGCATGATTAGTTGTTCCTGTACAAACTTCTCTATAATTTGTATTTGGACTGTTCCCTCCACAATATCCAACCTCTGTCCTATAGATGCCCTCTAATTGTCCATATTTTTTTTCTGGACCCCAGAAACATCCCAAAGCTAAAACTGCTATTTCCATAGATTAATGTTATAATAATAATATAATTTAATCGATGTTATCTAAAAATCAATTAGGCTTTTTGTACATGTTTCTGTCAGTGTGTGCATTTTCAATGATGGATTTACTTGTTAAGTGGTCTGAGAATTATCCTGTTGGTGAAGTTCTTTTTTTTAGAGGAATTTGTGGATTAATACCTATATTTTTTTTAATACCAAAAGAAAACTACAAAAATTTTTATAAAACAGATCGACCTAAATTACACTTCTATAGATGTGCTGCAGGATTAATGGCAATAGTATCAGTATTTATTGCACTAAGAAATTTACCACTGGCAACCGTAGTAGGTATTTCTTTTGCAGCACCGATTTTTGCAACAATTTTATCTATATATTTTTTGTCAGAAAAAATCGGCAAATATCGTTGGTTAGCGGTTTTAATTGGTTTTCTTGGAGTAATAGTTATTACACAACCAGGTATTTCAGATTTAAATTTTTATTATATTTACCCAATAATTTTTTGTTTAGGAATGTCATATGTTGCAATTGCTATCAGACAGTTATCTAAATCTGAACCAGTTTGGCTTATTTCTTTTTATTTTTCAGTAGCGATATCTATTTTAGGTTTGTTTACAATTCCATTTGGATGGGTAATGCCTACATTAAAAGATTTTATTCTTTTGTGTATGATTGGTTTGCTAGGAGGTATTGCTAATTTACTACTTGGACAATCTTACAAACTTTCAGAAGTTTCTTTAGTTACTCCGCTTAAGTATTTAAGCTTAGTATTTGCAATTGTATTTGGTTATTTTATTTGGAATGAAGTACCATCTTATAAAACTTTATTGGGTTCATTACTTGTAGTGTTGTCTTCATTAATTATATTTAGAAGAGAAATCTATTTGAAAAAACCAAACTTAATTTTTAAAAATGAGTAACCCCCCAATTTATTGGTCAAAAGCAGTAAGGTATCTTTCTAAGGATAAGATAATGAAGAAACTTATTTCTAAATACAAAGATAAAACCTTAACAACAAGAAAAGATATTTTTTTATCTTTATGTAAAAGTATAATAGGACAACAGATAAGTGTTGCAGCAGCAAACTCTGTATTTTTAAAGTTTAAAAAAGAATGTAGAGGAAAGATAAATCCAAAAGTGGTTAATGCTATTACTCCAAGTCGGTTGAAAAAATGTGGTTTAAGCAGACAAAAGGTTAGAGGAATTAAAGAATTGGCAAAAAAATTTGTAAATAAAACATTTAATCCAAGAGTTATAAAAAAAATGGGAGACGAGGAGGCAATTCTTTATTTATCTGAGTTAAGACAAATAGGTAGATGGTCTGCAGAGATGATATTACTATTTACTTACAATAGATCTAACATATGGCCCGTTCAAGATATTGGTTTACTTAGAGCTATTTCAAACAATTATAGGAAAAGCTATTTACCACCCATAGGCTATGTAAATAGATTGAAGAAGAGGTTTTCTCCATATTGTTCCGTAGCTACCTGGTATCTATGGCGTTCCATAGACGATGAGCCTATACAATATTAAGTGCCTTCAACTATTTGATGATGTCTTACAGCATGGCCTTTAATAACTTCTAGTGCTTCCTGATATTCAGGGGAATCATAAAATTCTATTGCCGTATTATAATCTGGAAATTCAACTACAGTTGTTCTAGGAGAGTTTATTCCTTCATTTGTTCTATTTTTTCCACCTCTAATTATAAATATCCCTGAGTATTTATCTGCAGCAATCTTGGCTTTTAGTGCATATTCCTTTAATTTTTCCTCACTATTAATTTTTTCCCACACACAAACAACATAACCTTTCATAATTTTCCTTTACTTATCACTATATAATCAATTTTTACTTTATCAAATTTGTTCTTGTTCTACTCCTTCAACAATAAACATTATTCTCTTAGTTGTATCCTCCGCATGAGTCCAAGCAGATCTATATTCAGTTGACTCATGGCATGACATAGCATCATTGTAAGTCGGAAACTCCCATATTACAGTCCTCACAACGTTTGGGCCACTAAATGACTTTAATTTTCCACCTCTAACTACTGGTTTTCCCCCATAACTTTTTATTATAGGAACAGCCTTTTCTCCATATTTCTTTAAGTTATCCTGGCTTGAGATTTCTAAGTACAGACTTATCCAATAAGTTTTCATATTTATCCTTTTTTAATATTTTTATTTATGATACCAAATTTTTATGTCTGATAAATTAATAATTACTTATGAAGAATATAAAAAGGTAGTCGAAAAACTTGCTTTAGAAATTGAAAAAAAATATGAGCCAACAGTATTAGTTGGTATCATGAGAGGTGCAGCTCCAATTATAGATATTTTGTCTAGAATTTTTAAATTACCTACCGCTTATGTTGTAATTCAAAGTTATTCCGGTGATACGGTACAAGATAAACAAGGGGATCTAATATTTGCAAGAGATATAAGTGCAATTGCAACTAACGAAGATTTTAAAAATGTATTGTTAGTAGATGATCTATCAGACACAGGACTAACTTTAAATAAAAGTATAGAGTGGCTTAAAGAATATGAACCTGTTAAGGACCACATAAGTGAAATTAAAACAGCGTGTCTTTGGAAAAAAAAATCATCCACTTTTACTCCTGATTTCTGTCCAATTTTATTAGATAATGATCCATGGATAGTTCAACCATCAGAGTATTATGATGAGATAGATATTGAAGCGTTAAAAAAAAAACATTCTTAGCAAAAAAAAGGCCAGACTAAGCTGGCCTTAAATTTAAATTTTAAAGAAAAATTACTGCGGAATATCTCCTTCTACTCCTTTAACATAAACATTCATTCCAGCTAACATCCCGTCATCTGCTACTGAACCCTCAGCTACAAGAATGTTTCCTTTTTGATCATAAATTGGACCAGTAAATGAATGGGTTTTTCCAGATGCTAAGTCTTTTTGGAGTTGTTCTACCTCTTTAACTAAATCACTTCCCATTGCAGAATTATATGGAGCCATGGCAACCATTCCCTCTTTTAATCCGTGCCAAGTATCCTGTTGTTTCCATGTGCCATCTCTTGCAGCGATAGATCTTTCTACATAGTAAGGTGCCCAGTCATCAATAATTGATGTTAAAATCGATTTTGGCGCAAATCTTTGCATATCACTCGCTTGACCAAATGACCAAACTCCAGCCTTTTCAGCCACTTGAACAGGTGCAGTACTGTCAGTGTGTTGCATTATAACATCCGCTCCTTGATCAATTAAAGCTTGAGCAGCCTCAGATTCTTTGCCTGGATCATACCAAGTAAATACCCAAACTATTTTTGTTTTAATATCAGGATTAACTTTTTGGGCTGCCAGTGTCATAGCATTAATTCCTCTTATGACTTCAGGAATTGGAAAAGAAGCAATATATCCAATAACATTTGTTTTTGTCATCTTTCCTGCCATGTGTCCTAACAAAGTTCTTCCTTCATAAAATCTTGCAGAGTAAGTAGATACATTTGAATGTTCTCTTTTGTATCCAGTTGCATGCTCAAATTTTACGTTTGGAAAATCTTTAGCAACTTTGTTTGTAGGATCCATATACCCAAAGCTTGTTGTAAAAATTAGATCATGACCAGATTGTGCTAACTGTCTTATAACTCTTTCTGCGTCTGCACCCTCTGGTACACTTTCCACATAAGTAGTTTTTATTCCAGCTGCTTCTACTGCTTTTCTTCCCTCATCATGTTGGTATGTCCATCCATGGTCCCCAGTAGGCCCAACATAAACAAAACCAACTTTAAAATCTGCATTAGCTTGTCCGCTTACACCAAGCAGAAACAATACAGAAATTATATATCTTAAAAAGTTTTTATACATTTGATTCCCCTTTAAATTTAATTTTGTGATACTACAAACTAAGCAAGATTCTAATAAAAAAAAATATTTATTTTGGAATAGCTAACATCACTTTTCCTTATAGAAGATTTGTCCCAACGATGTCGGTGTGTTTAGTTTTATTTTTCTACTGTCACGAGAAATTACAACTAAAACTATTATTGTCATGATGTATGGTAATGCACTTAAGAATTGAACTGGAATTCTTAAACCTACAGCTTGCATGTGTAATTG
>CACGYL010000014.1 GCA_902577285.1 uncultured Pelagibacteraceae bacterium
ATTTCAGAAGATTATATTTTAGTAACTGTATTTGATGATGAAGAAAAGACATATGAAGTTTATATGAATTATGTAGTCAAAGAAAGTAAAGCAAAAAAAAATTAGATGAAAAAAATTTTTAAATTATTTCCAATTATCTTTTTAATCTTTTTGTATTCTTGTCAAAATGCAAATAAAATTACTACACTTCCCAAAAGAGACAAACCGCTCATAGATACAAAGGCTGTGATTAAAGAAGGCCTTAAAGATATGAATAAAAAAATTGAAGATGGGCCAAAACCAAAAAAAATTGAAATCAAAAAAGATAAACGGAAAACAATAACTACTCAAAACTATAAAAATTACGTAACTTTCCCGGATGGATATAGAAATTTAAAACAAAAAATTAGTATAAACTTTCAAAATCTAGATTTTAAGTATGCAATGGCTCTAATGGCTGATTTAGGAAATATTAATATTCTAGTAGGTGATGAAGTCAGCGGTACTATAAATGCAAAAATTAAAAATGTAGGTTGGGATGTAACCTTTCAAACTTTACTAAATATGAAAAACTTAGGCTCTGATATTGATGTTGAAAATGGTATTATTAGAGTTCACAGCCCTGAAAATATAACAAGTCAAGAGTCATTTAATTCATCAAGAGCAGAAGCATTAAAGAAAAAAGTCGAGCTAGAAGAAACATTTAAGCCTATGTTAGCTGAGATATTTAATCTTTATTATATCAGTCCATCACAAGCAAAAACTACACTTGAGGATTTGTTTGCTTCGCAAGGAGCTGAAGGTCAAAATGTAATGACGAATCTCAAGATTACAGTGGAAGACACAACTCGATCTATTATTGTTAGAGGTTATGAAGAGGATTTAGATGTAATTGATAAAGTAATAAGGGAAATTGATGTCAAAACGAAACAAGTATTAATTGAAGCATTCGTAGTTGATGTCACTTCAACTTTTGCAGCAGCATTAGGTTCAAGAATTGGAGCAATGACCAAACAAGGTACTGGAGACCAATCTCAAACAACAGTATCAGGAACTATAGGTGGTGCAGCGACAACATCAACAGGAGTTGCATTAAGTGCTGCAGCTGGAACTGTAAGTAACAATACTATTGTTGGAGCTACCAGCGGTATAGGAATAATTAAAACTATGGGTGCTTCAGTTTTAAAAGTTGAACTAGAGGCTTTGCAATCAATGGGTCTTAATGAAATACTTTCTTCCCCAAGTGTATTTACATTAAATAACCAAGAAGCAACAATTACTCAAGGAACTCAAGTTCCATATCAAACTACATCTGATGGAACAACAACAACAGAGTTTAAGGAGGCAGCTCTTTCTTTAACAGTTACACCAAGCATTATTGGTGATGGAAATGTTTTAATGGATATCAAGGTTAATGACGACTCTCCAGATACCTCGTTTGGAACAGACGAACCAGCTATAAAAACAAATGAGATAAAAACTAAATTACTAGTCAGTGATGGAGACATAGTTGTAATTGGAGGTATTAAAAAAAACACAAAGAGCGATACAAAAACAAAAACTCCAGGTTTAGCTGATCAAAATAATAAAGCACTTGGAAACTTGTTTAAAAGTAGAAATAATACAGATACTTTAACAGAGTTGCTAATATTTATAGCTCCAAAAGTAATAGATTAAGATGAGTAAAATTAAATTAGACATCACAAGTGAACAAAATATTTTAAATATGCTTCTGGATCACTCAGTATTGAATGACAGCCAAATATCCAAAATTAATTCAACTAGTAGTGAGGTAGGAAAAACGAGGCTTGAAACAGCTATGGAATTGAATCTCACCAATGAAGAGAAAATTGTAAATATTTTAGCATCTTCATATTCTTTAGAAATTGTCGATTTAAATAAAAAGAAAATTGATCAAAAAATAAAACAAATATTGGATATAAGATTTATTGAGGAAAATTTCATTGTGCCTTTTGAAATCTCAGGTCAGACATTAAAAATTGCTATTCCAGATGCATCTAAGCTAAGTTTAATGAAAAATCTTAAAACAATGACACAAATGGAGCCCGAACTTTACGCAGCATCTATTTCAAATATTAAAAAATTTGTTGATAGATTAAAAGATTTAGAAACAAAAAAAATAAATCCATCAAATGTTAAAATAGAAAAAATTAAAAAAAAAGATGAAGATGAGCTTGTAGAAGTAGGATCTGAGGTAATAGTTTTCGGTAATAAACTTATTACAGAAGCAATTAATCTTGGTGCAAGTGATATTCACATTGAATGTTTTAGAAATACTGCACAAGTAAGATTTAGAGTAGATGGAATTTTAAGAATAATGACAAATTATTCTAAGTTTCTATTTGATAATTACAATGCTGTTGTAACAAGAATAAAAATTATAAGTAAACTCGATATTGCTGAGAGAAGAATTCCCCAAGATGGAGCTAGCACTTTTACAACTGATACAAAAGAGGTTGATTTAAGGATATCTATTTTGCCTACAAAAAATAATGAAAGAATTGTAATGAGGATTTTAAATAAAGAAGCTGGAGAAAAACAACTTAATGAATTAGGCTTTGATCCAAAAGATTTAGAAAAATTAACAAAGGCAATTAGTTCACCTCAAGGTATGGTACTCGTAACTGGACCAACAGGAAGTGGAAAAACAACAACTTTATACAGTGTTTTAAAACATATAAATCAACCTGGTATGAATATTTTGACAGCAGAGGATCCAGTTGAGTATGAACTTGAGGGAATTGGGCAGGTACAGGTAAAAGAGGCAATAGATTTTACGTTTGAGTCAGCCCTAAGATCATTTTTAAGACAAGACCCAGAGGTAATTTTAGTAGGTGAGATAAGAGATAAAGCAACAGTTGATATAGCTTTAAAAGCATCATTAACTGGACACCTAGTCTTTAGTACACTTCACACAAATGATGCACCAAGCTCTATAACAAGATTACAAAATATGGGGACACCAAATTATTTGATTTCAGCGGCTTTAACTCTGATCATGGCACAAAGATTAGCTAGACGTAATTGCCCAGAATGCTCAATAATTGATGAAAATGTTACCCCGAAGTTATTAAATTCTATTGGATTTTTGCCAGAGCAATCTGCAAGAGCAAAAATTTACAAAGGCAAGGGATGTGACCATTGTGGAAATAGTGGGTTTAAAGGGAGAATGGGGATTTACGAGATTTTAGAAATTGATAAAGAATTAAAGCAAGGAATTTTATCAGACCTAAGTCAAAACGAATTAAATGCTATTGCAAAGAAAAATGGTTTTAGAACTATGCAAGATATGGGACATGATTTGTTACTTAGTGGTGATTTGTCTTTTTCTGAATTTGAGAGGGTATTACAATCTAACTAATGCTAAATTTTGAATATAAAGGAATTGCACAAGGAAAATATGTAGAGGGTAGTATAGAGGCACTAAATAATTCAGAAGCCGCCTTTAAGCTTAAAGAAAAAAAAGTAATAATAACAAAGTTAATTCAAGCTAAAAAACAAAAACCGCTAATTAAAAAAGAAAAGACATCATTATCTTTTGGCACTGGTGTTAAGGCCAAAGATATTTTGGTTTTTTGTAAACAATTTTCAACAATGCTTAGAGCGGGTTTACCGGTTTTAAATACTTTAGAGATGTTAGAAAAACAAACTACAGCGAAAGGAATGAAAAAAATCATTGAAACTATCAAGAAAGACCTTGAGGCTGGAAACGCATTATCAAAATGTTTTGAAAAACATTCTAAAGTTTTTGATACTGTTGTTGTTAACTTAATTAAAGCTGGAGAAGCAAGTGGTAAATTAGATGTTTTTTTAAACAAAATTGTTACAAATTTAGAGAAGAAAGAGAAAATTAAATCTCAAATAAAAAGTGCTTTTTTTTATCCTGGCGTTCTTTTAACAGTGGCAGTTGGTGTAACAGTATTTATGCTTATGAATGTAGTGCCAACATTTGTAGAAATGTACGAAGGTATGGGGATGGGCGATGATCTACCAACACCTACGGCAGTGATTATGGCAATGAGTGAATTTTTAAGATCAAGCGGTGGCTTAATTTTATTACTATCAATTATATCTTTTATAATTATTTTTAAAATTTTAGTTTCTAAAAGTTATGGTTTCAGAAAAGGTTGGCATGCAACTGTCCTAAAACTTCCAATATTTGGAAATTTGATGCAAAAATCAATACTTGCTAAAGTATCAATCGTCTTAGGAAATTTAAATCAAGCTGGAGTAGATTTAATTGAGAGTATTGATATTGCTAAATCAACAACTACGAATACTATAGTTGTTGAAGCTCTTGAAAATATAAAAAAGGGAGTTTTTTCAGGGGAAACTCTTACTGATCTATTTACTAAAGAAAAAGTATTTCCTTCAACATTTAGTCAATTAATTTCAGTTGGAGAACAAACTGGAAGTTTAGATGACATGTTTGGTTCAGTAGCAACTTATTATGAAGAAGAATTTGACGTTGCAGTCGCAAATTTATCAAGTTTGATAGAGCCAATAATGATTGTATTTATGGGTATTACCATTGGTGGTTTAATGTTAGCCATGTATGCTCCAATATTTAACGTAGGAGCTGTTATAAACTAATAAATAGATAATAAAAGCTAAGTTGCTTTGTTATTGACCTTCTTTTCTAATTTGGTTATCTTTAGTTTTTAAGCTTAGGGGTTTTATTATGAAAAAAAAGAATAAAGGTTTTACGTTAATTGAATTATTGGTGGTAGTAGCAATCATTGGTATCTTAGCTGCAGTTGGTGTTGTCGCTTACAATGGTTATACTGCATCTGCAAAAACAAATGCCACTAAAACTATGCATTCACAAGCTGTTAAATATATTTCAGCAGAAATTCAAAAATGTTCTTTAGGTGAAAGCAAATTTATGGGAACTAATCAGGATTGTCCGGCAACAGCGGCAAAAGCTCGTGATGGGGCAGTAGCTACTATGACAGACAAAAACCCATTCAGCACTGCTAATAATGCTGTTACATCTAGTTCTAGCTTTGTTGCTGGTCAAGTTAGTGTTAGTGCAAGCTCAAATCCAGAAATAGTAACGGTGAAAACTTGTACAAAATCAGGTTGTGCATCAGCTGATCAATTAACAGCTACAATAGCTGTAGATTAAATTTAATGAGGCACTACAGCCGTGGGTTCACTTTAATTGAACTTTTGGTTGTAGTTGCTCTCATTGGAATTCTTTCAGCAATAGGAATAGTTTCTTATACTAAATACAAATCATCTGCAGAAAAAAAACAAGCTGAAATAAGTTTAAATTCAATTTATCTTGCTCAACAAGAATATAAATCAAATAATATTGAGTATTGTACATCTGATTGTAACTCACAAAGTAAAATTATAAGTGAATTGTTTGATGGAGTTGATGATCTTTCAGACCAAAATTATACATTTAAAATTAATAGTAGAACTGATGGATTTGAAGCTGAAGCTAAAAATAAAACATCTAATTGTACACTAAAGCTAAATGAAAAAAATCAACTTACAAGTAGTGGCTGTTAGTGAATGCAGGAATTCTTATTTTTTAATATTATAATTTCATTTTTAAATATTTTTTTAATCGTTTATGCCTACTCACTTAATTTCTTTCCAATAACTTGGAGAAAAAAAGTAAATCAAGATACCTTGGTAGGTTTAGCTTTAATTTTTTTAACAATGTTTACTGGATTTATTTGGGTAATTTATTTTTACTACGAAATATTTTTTTAAATTTATGCAAAAAGGTTTTGATTAATAGCATTATTCAGTAATTCAAAATTATTGAAAAAATATTCCATGAAATGTTAATCTATTTTTATGAAAAATAAAACTTTCACTGATTCACAATTATTAGAAATCATAAAAACAATATTGCCTTTAAAGTAACTATATTAAATTGACTAATGAAAAAAATAATATTTATATTTTATTTCTTTTTTAAATTTTTAGTTTTATTTATAAATCCTTCATATAGTATAATTTCTTTAAATTGTAATGATACTGTATCTGAAGTAATTACTATTCAGCAAACATGTCAAGACAATGATACTTTAACAATTACAAATGAGGGTTCAGTTGTCTTAACTGGTAGTGATGCAATTGATGCTGATAGTCATACTGGTGTGACAATAGATAATAAAGGAACTATTTCAGCTAGCGTTAATCAAGCAATTGATATGCAGCACGCTGTAAATACTACAGTTATAAACTCTGGTACTATTGAAGCTACACTGAGAAACGCAATATTAATGGATGGTAATGAAGCAGATAATAACACTATTAACAATAGCGGAACATTAAAAGCTGGGAAGAAACAAGTCATTCTCGCAACGAACTCAGAGAATACAACAATTATTAATTCTGGAACAATTGAAACTACAAATTCAAGCAATCCAAATACAGGTGGAATAAATTATTATAATACTTCCGGATCTGCAATTGATGGTGCAACAATCACCAATTCTGGAACTATATTTGCCTATGGGACTGGCATAAGGTTTGGAACTCCAGGAATTGTTAGTAAAGCGGTTAATAATATGACAATTACTAACTCTGGAACAATTGAAGGTGGAACGGCTAGTATAGCAGTTCATAATGCGAATGCTACTGGCACAAATATTATTACTAAAGACGAGGGCACCTATATTGGAGCAATAACATTAAATGGTACTGAAACTACTTTTACTTTGGACTGCAGTATTTCAAAAGATCAAGATATTGAGTTAAGTGACAAAACTAATATTACAATAACTAATAATTTGTGTGGAAATGATACATATCAAATATTAGATGCAAATAAAAATTTAGACTCAGACAATTCAGAAACTAATGGTTATTTAAGAATTTATGGAGAAGAGCTGGATCTTATTAGTAATAATAAAAAATATAGATCAGAAATTTTCAATAATAATATAGATCATATTTTTAAATCGTTGAGTGATGATGAGGAAGTTTCAACATTTTATAGTACATCTAAGAGAGATAATGTTTACTCTAATTTAGTAAAAGGTATTTCTGGTTATCAATCTAATAACGATTTAAATAATGATAAAACTCAATTTTTTTTAACCTATTTAGAACAAAATACAAATTTTAATAGCAAAGAGAAAAGTAAAAGTGAATATTTTGCTATTGGATATGATTTAGAAACAAAACTTAAAAATTTATCAATAAGACCGTTATTTGGAGTATCTAGTAATCAAATTGATGACATTGAAACTGAGTCAGGACAATTAATAAGAAATAATTTTCTTGGTCAGTTCTTTGCAATAAATTCAGAGTATAAATTTATTAGAGAATTTGGGAGTAATAATCAACTTTCTTTGAAATTAAAAAGTAACTATGCAGCTCAAAGATTAGGCAAGTATAGATCAAATTTTACCCACGGAGATTTATTTGTTGATAATGCTTTAGATCAGGCAATTAGCGCAGGTTTTAATCTTGGGTATTCTTCAGAGACAAATAAAGGGCTAGTTCTAAATCCTTACATTGGATTGTCCTTAAACAAGGCCTTAAGTAAAGATATTAAATTTAAAGATATTAATGGAGCTGGTTTGGAAGAAAATTTATCAAAAAGTCATGCAATGAATGGTCATTATGCAAAAACAATAGGTTTAAAATTAAATAAAAAATTTAACAGATTTGGAATTAGTCTGAATATTGAGCATAAAAATCAAAATGAACTTATCGATAATAACATAAACATTATGGTTAGAAATAACCTATAATACTAAATTGTTAAATTTATACTATTATGAAATTTAATTTTTTATGAGGCAAAAAGCATTTACATTGATTGAGCTATTAGTCGTTGTAGCTATTATCGGTATTTTATCGGCTGTAGGTGTTGTTGCTTATGGAAAATATACTGATGGTGCTAAAAATACGATTATAAAATCAAATCATCAAAAAATAAAAGAATTGATAAAAGCTGAAATAGCAGATTGTCATTTATCAGGTGGCAGAGATTACAAAGTTATAAGATATGAGAGATCAGGGGGAAAAACTTTTAGAGAACGAAAATATAGATGTCGCGATGCATTTAGCAACCAACTTCAAGTGCATTTTTTGTTTTTAGGTTTGCGAGATCCTGTAATACAAAGTTTTAGTTTTTACAAGCCGTGGACATATAACGGAACAGTTTTACCAAACGACGCAGGAGCTGCTTGGTGGGGAACTCCTAGAAAAGAAGCTAAATACCATCCTGCCTATTGGGTTGGAAAGACTTGGATTGAGGAAAAATGGATAGATGGTTCAAGAAATTTAAAGCTAACAAGTTATTTTATGGATGAAACAACTCATATTACCGATACAATTCAGATTCCATTTAAATGATTAAAATTAAAGCATTCACTCTAATAGAACTTTTGGTAGTGGTCGCTATCATAGGTATTTTAGCGGCTGTAGGGGTAGTTGCTTATAATGGTTATACAAGTTCAGCTAAAGTAAATACTGCAAAATCTAATCATAATACAATGGTTAAATACACCCAAACTGTTTTAACTCTTTGTGCCATAGAAAACAAAGTAACGATGTTAGACAGAAATGGAAAATCTATTGATAGAGATTGTAGTCACGGATCTAACTTATGGGATGGTTATATGAGAGATCATTTCGTAGGATCAGGATTTGTAAATCCCTATAAAACTTCAGAAAAACTTCCAATAGGAAAAAGTAAATCACCTACAGAACAAGGTGTAACACATTATTGGGGTGATAATCAAAATCCTCCTCCATTTTTTATTCAAACCTGTTTTAAATCTCCTTGCAGCACAACTTCATCACCACCTACAGCCCAACATGATATTATATATTGGACTTTTTGATAATATTGATGAACCATAAAGCATTTACACTAATAGAACTTTTAGTAGTTGTAGCGATTATTGGTATCCTAGCTGCAGTAGGGGTAGTTGCTTATAATGGATATACTAATAGTGCCAAGGTTGCTGCAACTAAAGCTAATCACGCCTCTATTACAAAAATGATAGGTGCAAAAGCAATGCAATGTAATATGGGTGAAACTGTAGAATATTTGGATATCAATGGTACAAAAAAAAATATTAGTTGTCCTGTATCTATAGATAATTTTATAAATTACATGAATCAAAACATTTATGGAATGAATTGGGAAAGCCCATTTTATGGATCAAGCCCCCCTTACGGTTCATGGTGTAAATTAAATGTTACAAACTGTTCACCACCAGGTTTTATGACTTCTTGCCCATCTCATTCTCAACAAGGAGGATACTTGTCAGTATTTAAATTAGATGCATACAAAATTAAAATTTGTTCAAATCTAGGAAATAATTCAGGATCAACAAAATATATGGAGACCACAGTATTTTATGAATAAAAAAGCATTCACCCTAATTGAACTCTTAGTCGTAGTAGCAATCATTGGTATCCTAGCTGCAGTAGGAGTAGTTGCTTATAATGGGTATACACAAAGTGCAAAAAGAAATGCCACTCTTCAACAACATGCTCAAGTAGTAAAATTTATTAATAACAAACTAAAATTATGTGATGTTCAAGGTGGTGGGATGTTAAAACTAAGTGATACGAGATCAATAAATTGTGATGTTAGTAATAACGCTGGTGGTATTAATGGCTTGAATAATATTTTTATAAATTATTTCTTAGAACAAGGGTATAAAAATCCTTATGATAATTCAGTTGTTGTTGTTTATACTGGTAGAAATAGTTCAAATGACACAAATGGAAGAATGAGATTTGATGAAACAGATTGCCCAAATAATTCTTTGAAAAAAAGAATTGCATTATGGGTAAAAACACACGTTGCAAGTGATTATAAACCTACGCTAATTCAAAAAGACGGATGGTGTAATTAATTAAGATGACTTAAATTTTTCATTAAAGAATTTAAATCATATGAATTCTTCAAAATAAGACCATTTGTATCAGTGATCAAATATTTAAGATTTTTATTCTTTGGTTTAAAGTTTTTGCAAATCTTAAAACATGCATTCTCAGATGCATTTCTAAAAACATTAAAAGTGACTTGTTGATTTGAATTACTTAAACCATAATCTTTCCATGAACCGTTAGAAACCATTTTAGCATATAAATCTAAAATAATTTTTAACTCTTTTTTTTCAAAAAAATATTTTTGTTTTTCATTTCTTTTCTTATTATCAATTACTAATCTTAGGTTTCTATTCATTTAATTTGTATTTATTTATTAGACCAATTTGAAAAGCGGTAAAGATAAAGGTTATAGGTAACATTCCCCAAACTTTAAAGTTAACCCAAAATTCTTCTGATTGAGTTCTCCATATTATTTCATTTAATATGGCTAGGCCAAAAAAGAAGTATGTCCATCTTTTATTTAAAATCTCCCATCCCTCATCACTTAGAGGCATTGATTTTCCAAGTAATTTTTTTAAAACTGGTTCGTTTGTAAAGTATTTTCCAAACATTAATGCAAGACCAAACAAAATATTTATTATTGTTGGTTTCATGTAAATAAATATAGGATCATCAAAATAAATTGTTAAACCACCAAATAATGTAATTAATATTCCGCTTATTAGTGGTACTTTTGGAATTGTTTTTTCAACAATCCACATAATTAAAACTGCTATTATTGTTGCAACTATTAGTGGTGGTATTGCAATGATTAAGTTTTTATCATTATTATAATAAAAATAAAAAAATATTACTAAAGGCCCTAAATCAGTAACAAATTTTAAAAAAGATTTATTCACTGCTACATAATAGCAGAATAATAAAACAATCACATTTTTTTTATTGATTTTTATTTTTAAATATCCATATTTATCTTATGACTATTCAGAAAGGTAAATTCTCAATAGGTGACGTTGTAAAACATAAGCACTTCGACTTTAGAGGTGTGATTTATGATGTTGATTTTGAGTTTAATAATTCAGAGGAATGGTATCAATCTATACCAAAAAACGTAAGACCTAGAAAAGACCAACCTTTCTATCATTTGTTAGCTGAGAATGACGAAATAACATACGAAGCATATGTTTCTGAGCAAAATCTATTAGTGGACGACTCTGATGAGCCCATTAAACATCCATTAATAAATGAAATATTTTCAGGAAAAAGAGGCTCTAGTTATTTCAAACCCTCTAACTAGACACAATTACATCATTTAAACACATTTCCTGCAAATCTTTGACATACATGGAGGTTAAAATAGTAAGCTATTTTGACCAAGGATGCATAATTTATCCATTTATTTATCTCCCTCTGTGTTCTTGGTCAGAATAACTCACCATAAAAATTTTCAAAATTTTTTAATTTGATATAGATAGCTAAAAAAATGTTAAATTATTTTAAACCAAAAAAGCTAATTCAGATTATCAATAAATCTCAAAAATTTGTCTTTATTATATTTATTTTAATCTTAATTCTTGGACTTGTAGAAGCATTAATCCTTTCACCAGAGGATTATAAACAAAGTGACTCTGTTAGAATTATGTATGTACATGTTCCTGCCGCTTGGATCTCATTAGGAATTTTTTCATTAATATCAATTTTATCTTTCGGTATTATTATTTTTAAAAATAAAGATTTTTCTCTAATTACTAAAAGTTTAGCTCCATCAGGATTTGTTTTTAATATAATCGCTTTAGTAACTGGATCAATATGGGGTAAACCCACCTGGGGAACGTGGTGGGCATGGGATGCAAGAATTACTTCCATGTTATTATTAGCAATATTTTATTTAATGTTTATTTTGTCTTGGAGAATTACAGGAACAGAGGATAAAGCTGTAAAATTAAGTTCATATATTGCTATATTTGGAGTTATTAATGTTCCAATTATCAAATTTTCTGTCGATTGGTGGTCTACTCTTCATCAACCAGCTTCAATAAATCTACTTGAAGAAACTTCAATTCATTCATCAATGCTGCTTCCTTTGGGAATAATGACTGCGGCATTTGCACTTTTTTCACTTTTGATATTTTTGATGAAATATAATACAGAACTGATAAAAATTAAGAATAAAGGATTAGATAGATTATGATTCAGGACGTTTTATACATGAATGGGTACGGCTTATACGTATGGTCTTCTTTTGTGTTTACTTTATCTTGTTTTTGGATTTTACATTCAGTTATTAAGCTTCAGTTAATTAAAGAACAGAAAAAATTTGAAGCAAAATTTGAAAGTTTAGATATTGAGAAAATTGAAAAAGCAAAAAAACAAGAAACTTTCAAAGAAATTTTAGCTACTTCATCAGTTTCTAAGATTTAATTACTTATTTTCATGTATGGTAAAAAAGTTAAATTAAGAGCTGTTTTTATATTATCAATATTTATTTCTTTAATTCTAGTTTCTTTTTTAATTATAAAATCTCTGGAAGAAAATGTAGTTTATTTTAAATCACCAACAGAAATTAAAGTACTCTCTGAGGTCACAAAAAAAAAAATTAGAGTTGGTGGAATGGTAAAAAAAAATTCAATTAATATTAATAAATCTGAAGTAAATTTTGTGATAACTGATTTTAAAAATGAGCTTATAGTAAATTATAAAGGCTCAATACCAAATTTGTTTGAGGAAGAAAAAGGAGTTGTCGCTGAGGGATTTCTTCAAGATAGAAATTATTTTAAGGCGGTGAAAATTTTGGCAAAGCATGATGAAAACTATATGCCCCCAGAGGTAGCAGAGTCTTTGAAAGAAAATTAGAATGGTCAATCAACTAGGCAATTATTCTTTATATATAGCTTTATTAATTTCGATTTTTATAATTATAAAAACCTCTTTATCGTTTAGAAATTCCACTAATGTTTTGAGTGGCAATATTTTTTCTTTAATATCTGTACAATCTTTAATGGTTATAATTAGTTTTCTAACTTTAATTTATGCTTTTGTAATATCAGACTTTAGTAACGAGACTGTTTACAATAACTCTCATACTGCAAAACCTTTATTCTATAAAATTTCTGGGACATGGGGTAATCATGAGGGAAGTTTGCTTTTATGGTTATTAGTATTAACAATTTTTTTGTTTTTGTTTACTATGGACTCAAAAAATCTTCCTCAAAGATATAGAACTCTTACATTATTTTTTCAAGAAATTATAATTTTTGGTTTTCTTCTATTTATACTTTTCACATCCAATCCTTTTGCAAATATATATCCAATTCCATCTGAAGGAACAGGATTAAATCCAATATTACAAGATCCAGCTTTAGCAATTCACCCACCCATTTTATATTTAGGTTATGTTGGAACCTCTATTATATTCTCATCCGCTTTAGGCGCAATTATCTCAGGTTCTATTAATAAATCTTGGGCAAGTCACATTAAACGATGGGTTCTAATTTCATGGGTATTTTTATCTATTGGTATTCTCTTAGGATCTATATGGGCATATTATGAATTAGGATGGGGAGGTTTTTGGTTTTGGGACCCTGTTGAAAACGTATCACTAATGCCCTGGCTTTGCCTGACAGCATTATTGCACACAGTTTTTACCTTAGAGAAAAGAGGAACTTTTCAATCATGGGCAATAATATTATCAATTACAACTTTCTCATTAAGTATGAGTGGAACTTTTCTAGTTAGATCTGGAATTTTGAATTCAATTCATACTTTTGCCAATGACCCTTCGCGTGGAGTGTTTATTTTATGTTTTTTATTTGTTTTAATTTTTATATCTATATTTATTTATTTTTTTTATCAAAAAACTATTACAGTTGACTCGACCAAAACTTTTTTAATAAGCAAAGAAACTGCAGTTTTAATCAATAATTTGTTCATGATGTTTTTCTTATCAGTAGTTTTGATTGGTACAGTTTATCCAATTTTTCTAGAAGTGATTAACAACGAAAAAATTTCGATTGGACCACCCTTCTACCACAAATTAATTATCCCATTCTTAATCCCATTTTTATTTTTTATGGCGATTGGACCTAATATTAAATGGATAAAAGATAAGTTAGGAAAAATTAATTTAAAGGAAATCTTCATTTTCGTGATATCAATTATAATTTCCTATTTTTTTGTAAATAAATTTGGAGTTTCTTATCTTCTATCACTACCTCTTTTTATTTTCAGTTTATTTTTGTTCTTTGTAACAATTAAAGATTTTTTTGGAAAAAATATCAACATCTCTCAAAAAATCTCTCATTTTGGTTTTAGCCTTTTAATTTTAAGTATTTTATTAAATGGTGTTTTAGCCAAAGAACACTCATCAAATATGAGAGTTGGTGATGAGATAAAATTTTTGAACAAAATTATTAAATTTCAAAAAATTGAGTTAGTAAAAAAACAAAACTATGAAACACTTATTGGTGAGTTTAATATTGTGGATGGAAATAATTCTTTAAGTTTAAAACCTGAAATACGAATTTATGATCAACCTCAAACAATTACTAGTGAAGCTGACATTTCTTCTTCTATTTTTGCAGATAACTTTTTAGTATTTAATATAATCAAAAACGATGGCTTTTATAACGTACGATATCAAATAAAACCATTTATGATTTGGATTTGGATATCAGTATTATTAATTTCCTTGGGCGGAATATTAAGTTTAAAGAAAAAAAATGTCTAAAAATTTTAAATTAATTAGTATAGTTTTATTTACACTCTTTTCTTTTTTCATACTTTTAAAAGGGTTAGATAAATCAAATATTTATTCCCCAGAAATTGAACAGAGAAAGATTAATTTCAATTTTAAAGCAAAATATCTTTTTTCTGAGGAAGAAGTTTTTATAAATGAACTGCTAAATAATGACGGAATGTCTTTGATTAATATATGGGCTTCTTGGTGTTTACCTTGTAGGGATGAGCATGCATATTTATTAAATTTAAAATCTTTAAACAAATTAAATATTATAGGTATTAATTATAAAGACGATGAAAAAAATGCTAAACAATTTCTTAGTGAACTTGGAAATCCTTATACAAATATAATTACGGATCCCAAAGGTATTAATTCAATTGAACTCGGAGCATTTGGTGTACCTGAATCTTATTTAATCGATAATAAATCTAAATTAATTCTTCAAAAACATATTGGTCCTTTAGATGATAAGGCATTTGCAAAACTTATTAAAATAATTCAATGAAAAAGTTAAAAATTATAATCAAATTAATAATTATTTTTTTATTTCTTCAAAATTATTCTTTAGCTGAAACTTCCCAAGAAGTTGATGAAATTTCGAAAAATTTAAGATGCTTAATTTGCCAAGGACAATCAGTTTATGACTCTCAATCGGATTTTGCATTAAGTATGAAAATTCTAATACAAAATAAAATTGATGAAGGTAAAAATGATGAACAAATCTATGAATATCTTAAAGCTAAATATGGCGAATGGATAGTTTATGATCCAGAAATTAATAAAAAAACAATTTTACTGTGGGTATTACCTTTGATTTTGTTTGTTTTTGGCGGTATTCTAATTCTCAGAAAAGTATCTATAAAGTAGATGCAGATATTTATGAATATCATTTTAAAAATATTTTTAATTTATTTTTTACTAGTATTTAATCTAGCAAAAGCAGATGGACATAATTCTAATGAAAATTGGAGTTTTTATACTGGAACTTTTGATTTTAGTGATGATGGAAAAAAAGCTACCTTATTTGGTATACAACATATCAATACTGGAAAAAATAAAGAGAGTTTTTTAGGAACACTTCAACCAGTAACGGGTCTAATGGTAACAGCTGATAATGCTGCATATATTTATACAGGATTTCAGATTTACAATGAGGGACCACTAAAATTTACTCCAAGTTTTACACCCGGGTTATATTCTGAAGGTGATGGTAAAGATTTAGGGCATGTGATTGAGTTTAAAACTGAAATTCAAATATCTTATGAATTTTCAAATAATAGCGAAATAGCAGTCTCATATAATCATATATCTAATGCTAGTCTTGGAGATAAGAATCCTGGGGCAAATAGTTATATGTTTAATTATATAAAAAAATTTTAATTTGAAGATATGAATTTAAAAGATTGTCACAATTTTAGTGATTTTAGAAAATTAGCTCAGAAAAAACTACCTTCTCCAATATTCCATTACATAGATGGTGCAGCAGATGATGAGATAACATACGCTAGGAACACAAGCGCTTTTGACGATGTTGATTTAGTTCCAAATGTTTTAAGAGGAGTAGAAAATGTTGACCTTTCAACAACAATATTTGGAAAAAAATTGGACTTGCCGTTTTACCTTGCACCAACAGCTTTACAAAGACTTTTTCATTATGATGGAGAAAGAGCAGTAGGAAAAGCAGCTAAAAAATTTAATACTATGTTTGGTGTTTCAGCTTTAGCAACTGTGAGTGTAGAAGAAATCTCATCAATGATTGATACTCCTAAGATGTTTCAATTTTATTTTCATAAAGACAGAGGTTTAAATGACTCTTGTCTAGAAAGAGCTAAAGCGGCAAAATTTGATGTAATGGCTTTAACAGTTGATACAATTACTGGAGGAAACCGAGAGAGAGATTTAAGAACAGGTTTTACATCACCTCCAAAATTAACTTTATCTAGTCTCTTTAGCTTTGCTATAAAGCCTATGTGGGGAATAAACTATTTAACAAAAGGTAAGTTTGAATTACCTCATCTTCAAGATTTTGTTAAAGAGGGTACCAGCACTAACTCCTCTATCGGAAGTTATTTTTCTACTATGTTAGATCAGTCAATGAATTGGAAAGATGCTGAAAATCTTTGTTCTAAATGGGGAGGTCATTTTGCTCTTAAAGGTATTATGAGTGTTGAGGATGCAAAAAGAGCTGTAGATATTGGATGTACCGGTATAATGGTTTCTAATCATGGAGGAAGACAACTTGATGGTTCTAGATCTCCATTTGATCAATTAGCTGAAATAGTTGATGCTGTGGGAGATAAACTAGATGTTATATGCGAAGGAGGAATTCATAGAGGAACTCATATGCTTAAAGCGTTATCACTTGGTGCAAAAGCATGTTCAGGAGGTAGACTTTATTTATATGCATTAGCTGCTGCAGGCCAAGCCGGTGTTGAAAGAGCTTTAAACCAATACAAAACAGAGCTGCAACGTGACATGAAACTAATGGGTTGCACAAAAATTAGTGATCTAAATAGAAGTAATTTAAGATTCAGAAGATAATGAATCTAAAAAATTGCTACAATTTCGAAGATTTTAGAAAGCTAGCAAAAAAAAAATTACCTGCCCCGATTTTTCATTACATTGATGGTGGAGCTGACGATGAAGTAACAATGAATAGAAACACAGATTCATTCAATGATTGTGACCTAGTCCCAAATATTTTAAATAGCGTTGGTGAGCCAGATTTAAAAACTGAGGTTTTTGGAACAAAAATGGACATGCCAATTTTTTTGTCCCCTACTGCCATGCAAAGTTTATACCACCCAGATGGAGATAAAGCATCTGCTCGTGCAGCAGAAAAATTTGGTACAATTTATAGCATGTCTACAATGGCATCTTTTTCGATTGAAGAAATTGCAAATCTTTCAAGTGGACCAAAAATTTTTCAATTATATATCCATAAAGATCAATCTATAACCGACGACTTAATTGATAGATGTAAAAGAGCAAATTTCAATGGTATGTGTATTACTGTTGATACAATTGTTGCTGGAAATAGAGAAAGGGACCATAGAACGGGTTTTACAACACCACCAAAATTTACGTTAGATAGTATAATGAGTTTTGCAATGAGACCGCAGTGGGTATTTAATTATTTTACAAATAAGAAATTTGAATTAGCTAATCTGAAAGATAAAGTTGAAAAAGGAACAAATATTGCTCAATCTGTTATGGGTTATATAAATGAACAGTATGATCCAGCTATGAATTGGAAAGACGCAGAATACTGTATCAAAAAATGGGATGGTCCTATTGCTCTTAAAGGAGTTATGTCAGTTGAAGACGCAAAAAAAGCTATAGACATTGGATGTACAGCTATAATGATATCAAATCATGGAGGGAGACAACTTGATGGATCTAGATCTCCATTTGATCAGGTAAAAGCTATTAGGGATGCAGTAGGTGATAAATTAGAGGTTATATTAGATGGTGGCGTTAGAAGAGGTACACATGTATTGAAAGCACTTGCGGCGGGTGCGACAGCTTGTAGTTTTGGCAAAGCATTTTTATTTAGTTTAGGGGCTGGCGGACAACAAGGTATTGAGAGATTACTACAAAATATGCATGATGAAATAAGACGTAACATGATATTGATGGGCTGCAAAAGTATCAAAGACCTTGATGAGGCAAAAATTATTTTCCGAAAATAAGTAAAAATTACTAATATAAAAAATAAGTAAAAAAAATTAAATATAATAGACATATACTAACTTTTCAGTTAGTTTTCACACCTTAAAATTAAAGTTATGAGATTAGCAAAAAGTTTAGAAAATTTAGGAACAGAATCTGCGTTCAGTGTCTTAGCTGAGGCGAAGGCATTGGAGGCTAAAGGACATCCAATGATACATTTGGGTTTAGGACAACCAGATTTTAAAACTCCAAAACATGTAGTTGAAGCTGCTAAGAAGGCTTTAGATGATGGTCACCATGGTTATGTTATGTCAAATGGGATCCCAGAATGTAGACAAGCTGTAACAAGATGGATTAAAAAACGTTACAACACAGATATAGATTTTGAAAGAATTTTAATTATGCCAGGTGGAAAACCTACAATGAGCTATGCAATACAATGTTATGGTGAACCGGGGGCAGAAATTATCCATCCAACACCTGCATTTCCTATTTATGAGTCAATGATTAACTATACTGGTTCAACTCCAGTACCTTATGATTTAACTGAAGATAAAGATCTTAAGTTTGATCCTGATAAAATACTTTCACTTATAACTGATAAAACAAGATTATTAATTTTAATTAATCCTAACAATCCAACAGGAAGTTTTGTTGAGAAACCAGTTATAGATTATTTTGCCAAAGAATTAGAAAAGTATCCTCATGTCACTATTTTAAGTGATGAAATCTATAGTAGACAGATTTTTGATTACAAAGAAATGCCATCATTCTTTCACTATGAAAATTTAAGAGATAGACTTATTGTTTTAGAGGGTTGGAGCAAAGCATATTCAATGACTGGATGGAGGTTAGGTTGGAGTTTTTGGCCAAAAGAACTTGTTGAACATGTAAACAAACTACTAATCAATAGTGTATCTTGTGTAAATGCAGCAGCACAATTTGCAGGAATAGCAGCTTTAGATGGTCCAGACGACTCAATTAAAGACATGTTGGATAAATTTACTTTAAGAAGAAATTTAATCCATCAAGGGTTAAACGAACTACCAGGTGTAGAATGTAGTTTACCAGGTGGTGCGTTTTATGCTTTTCCAAATGTAAAAGGAACTGGAATGACAGGTGCTGAGTTTTGTAAAAAAGCTATGCATGAGGCTGGAGTAGCAATAGTACCGGGAACTGCATTCGGCAAAACTTGCCAAGACTATGTTAGGTTTAGTTTTGCCGCATCTAGAGATAACATACAGCAGGCCTTAGAAAATATAGGCAAGATGCTTTCTAAATAGACTGTATTTTTTAAAAGAAACTTCTATAATATTTAATTATGAATGAGACTGTTCAATCGGAATTAAAAAAGATTTTTAATGGAAGGTTTTCAACCTCAGAATCTACAAGAGCAAACTATGCTAGAGGAGAAGATACTTATGATCCAATTCTCTCAAAAGCTGTAGTATTTCCAGAAACTAATGAAGAAGTATCACAGTTATTAAAGTTATGTAACGAACACAAAATTCCAGTTGTTCCTTTTGGTACTGGAACTTCATTAGAAGGCCATGTTGTTGGAAATCAAAATGGAATAACAATTTCTCTTGAAAAAATGAACAAGGTATTGAGTGTAAATGCTGAAGATTTCGATTGTAGAGTACAGGCAAATGTAACTAGAAAACAGCTAAATGAATATCTTCGAGAGGATGGAGTATTCTTTCCAATAGATCCGGGAGCAGATGCAGCTCTTGGTGGAATGGCTGCAACATCGGCATCAGGTACAATGGCTGTGAAATATGGAACTATGAGAACTGTAATCTCAGGTTTAACAGTTGTTCTTCCCAATGGAGATATTATTAAAACTGGAGCCAGAACAAAAAAAACTTCTGCAGGATATAATTTAACAAATTTGTTTATTGGTTCTGAAGGAACCCTGGGAATAATCACTGAAGTTCAATTAAGGTTATCTCCGATACCTGAAAGTATAATGAGTGCAGTGTGTTACTTTCCAGATTTAGATTCAGCTGTAAAAGCTGCTCAAGAAGTTATTCAATATGGTGTCCCAATAGCTAGAATTGAAATGCTTAATAAAGATCAAATGGAAATAAGTATTAAATATTCAAAATTAGATAATATAAAAGCATCGCCCACTTTATTTTTTGAATTTCATGGTAGTGAAAATTCAAACAATGAATCAATAGGTATAGTTGAAGAAATTTCAAAAAGTAATGGCGGAAGTGATTTTCAATGGGCATCTTCACCTGAGGAACAGAAAAAATTATGGAAAGCAAGACATGATGTGTATTACTCAGTTAAAGCTTTGGGTAACGATATGAAGGTTTATTCCACAGATGTTTGTGTGCCAATTTCAAGATTAGTAGAATGTATTTCATGGGCAGAAAAAGAGGTACAAAAGTTAGGATTAATTGCACCAATGGTAGGACATGTAGGAGATGGAAATTTTCACTCAATAGTGCTTTATGATCCAGATGATGAGGAAAAACAAAAAAAAATCCGACAATACAGTGATGACTTAATTAATAAAGCTCTTGAACTCGAGGGAACGATTACAGGAGAGCATGGTATTGGACTTCAAAAGAAACATTATTTACTTAGAGAACATCCGGATAATGTTCCTGTTATGAAATCTATTAAAAGATCATTAGATGTTAATAACATAATGAATCCTGGAAAAATCTTTGATTTAAACTAATCAATCTGTATGAAAAAAATTTTAGTTACTAGAAGATTGCTAAGATCTTGTGAAGATCGAGCAAAAGAAATGTTTGATGCAGATTTAAATTTAAATGATGAACTTTATTCACAAAAAAAATTAATAGAAATGAGCCAAGGCTGTGATGGTATACTTTCGGCATTAACTGATAAGTTGGATGCTGATACAATTAATCAATTACCAGATAGTATTAAAATACTTTCAAACTTCGCAGTCGGATTTGGAAATATTGATTTAGAGGCTGCAAAAAGTAGAGGTATAGCAGTTACTAACACACCAGATGTTTTAACAGACGCTACTGCCGAAATTGGAGTATTATTAATTTTAGGTGCATGCAGAAGAGCCTCAGAGGGGATTGAACAAGCAAGACAAGGAGGATGGGTTTGGTCAGCCGATCTTTTAATTGGGAAACAACTGACAGGCACTAGATTGGGAATTTTAGGGATGGGAAGAATTGGACAAAAAATTGCAAAAGTAGCAAAATCTCTTGGTATGATAATTCACTATCATAATAGATCAAAACTAAGTGAAGACAAAGAGCAAGGCGCTACTTATCATGATAATTTAAAAGACCTATTATCTGTATCAGATGTACTATCTGTATGCTGTCCAGCTTCAAAAGAAACAATTGATATGATTAACAAAGATACAATTGAATATTTACCAAAAGGTGCAGTTGTAACCAATGTTGCAAGAGGAGACATTATTGAAGATGAGGCAATGATAGATGCACTTAACAGAAGAAAAGTTTATGCCGTAGGATTAGATGTTTATAAAAATGAACCACATTTAAACAAGGGTTACTATAAACACAAAAGTGCATTTATTCTTCCGCATTTAGGCAGCGCCACTAAGGAAACAAGAACTGCGATGGCTAACTTAGCTATTGATAATATTGATGAATTTTTCAAAACAGGAAACTGCAAAAATAAAGTAAATTAACAATCTGAAGTTGTATTTCACTGGATATTGGGCATTTTTAAAATGACTCTAAGTAACATATGTGTTTAATATCCTGCAGTTAATTAACTAAAGAGGAGAAATAAATGATTAAAGACAAAAAGCTGAAGGTTAAAAAAACACCTTCAAGACGTAAGTTCTTTAAAGCTGCTGCTGCAACTGGTGTTGCTGCTGTAGCTGCATCATCTTTAGCTGCTCCAGCTGTTGCTGCTGAAAGAATTGAAGCATCAATGGTTGCTACTTGGGGAAGAGATTTTCCAGGTTTAGGAACAGGAGCTCAAAGATTTGCACAAAGAATTTCAGATATAAGTGATGGTAGAATTCAAGTTACTTATTATGCAGCTAACGAAAGAGTTAAAGCATTTGACTCATTTGATGAAGTTGCGTCTGGTAACTCACAAATGTACCATGCTGCTGACTACTACTGGGTGAAGAAAGATCCAGCTTGGGGTTATTTTACAGCTGTGCCATTTGGTTTTACTTACACTGAAATGAATGCATGGATTAGATTTGCAGGTGGTCAAGAGTTATGGGATGAACTAGCTGACAAATTTGGTCTTAAAAACTTTATGTGTGGAAGCACAGGAGTTCAAATGGGTGGATGGTTTAACAAAAAGATTAGAAGCCCTAATGACTTCAAAGGTTTAAAAATGCGTATGCCTGGTTTAGGTGGACAAGTAATTGGTAAACTTGGAGGATCTCCAGTTTCGTTACCTGGTGGACAAATTTACGAAAACCTAGTATCTGGAGCAATTGATGCTACAGAGTGGGTAGGTCCATGGAATGACGAAGCTATGAAATTCCAAGAAGCTGCTAAATACTACTACTATCCTGGTATGCACGAGCCTGGATCAATGTTAGCATGTGGAACAAACAAATCTTGGTTCACAAGCTTAAACAAATCAGATCAATTATTGATTGAAGCTGCTGCAGCAATGGAAAACGACGTAATGATGTCTGAGTACAATGCTAAAAATGGTGCTGCTTTAGCTAGATTGATCAATGATCATGGTGTTAAACTAGAGAAGTTTAGCGACAAGGTTTATGATGGCTTTGCATCAGCTGCTAACGAAGTGTTTGAAGAAACAAGAGCTAGCAGTGGTCTTGCTGAAAGAGTTCATTCGAGCTTCTTAAAAGCAAGAAAAGACATTGGATCTTGGACTAACTTATCTGATTCACCTTACATTTCTCAAAGAAACAGAGCTTTAGGAATGTAATCAAACTTAATTTGATAATTAAAAGGGCCCTTTTCGGGCCCTTTTTTTTATTTTAAAATTAAGTATTACTAAGAGAAATTTAAATTCATATGAGTTCAGAAAGCAGCAAAATATCTTTATATTTAAGAATTTTAAGCTACTCAGTTTTAGCTTTCACCCTAGCATTTCTAATAAATAATGTTTTAACAGTTTGGAGTGATTGGCCTGGAGTTAAGAAAATTTTCTCTCATTATGAAATGTTTGGTTTCAAGAAAAAGGCACTTGATGGATCTGCTTTAAATTACGGTTTCATGCAAATTGGAGTATATTTAATATGCATAGTAGCAGTAATAATTTATGTTTTTAAAACTTACTCTCAAACTTTAGAACGAGACTCAGAGATATTATCAAAATTTTCAGCTTACTTGGTTAGATCATCTTTTTGGGCTGTCTTTTTAGTTGGTGTTGCAGACTTTATAATTTCTTTCATGGTTGTTGAAAGATTATGGGAAGCTATATTCAGTCCAGAAGTGAAAGCCTTTATGGTTAAATCACCAGAAAGAATTACATTTATACATTTCCCAATTATATTAATCTCATTTGTAATTGGTTACTTTACAAAATCTGTTGGTTTTATTTGGTTAGCAGTTTTAGTTGTTGTCAGTGAATTCATAATTGTCTTATCTAGATTTATATTTTCCTACGAGCAAGCTTTTCAAGGAGACCTTGTTCGTTTCTGGTATGCTGCACTATATTTATTTGCAAGTGCTTATGCTTTAATTCACGAAGGTCATGTAAGAGTAGATGTTCTATACTCTTCGTTTAGTGAAAGAAAAAAAGCTTGGACCAATCTTTTAGGCTCAGCTCTTCTGGGTGTTCCACTTGTATTGATAGTTTTATTTTTAGGACTTAATGGAAAAGCAAGTATAATAAATGGACCGGTGGTTGCCTTT
>CACGYL010000015.1 GCA_902577285.1 uncultured Pelagibacteraceae bacterium
TACAGGTGATGCAGTTTTAAAGACTAAAAAATTTATTAAAAATAAATATTTTCTTATGTTGTTGCCTGATGACTTAATAATGAAAAAAAATTGTTCAAAAGATATGATTAAGTTGCATCGAAAATATAATGCCTCTGTTATGGCAAGTATGAGTGTTAAAAAAAATAATGTAAATCGATGGGGTATTTTTTCTTTTTCAAAAAAAATAGATAAGAAAAATTTTGTAATATCTGATGTTATTGAAAAACCAAAAACTGATGAAGCTCCATCAAATAATGCAGTTATTGGAAGATATATATTAAGTAAAAATATATTCAAAATTCTTCAAAACCAGAAAAAAGGAAAAGGTGGTGAGATACATATTACCGATTCAATTAAAACTATGATCAATAATAAATCTTTATTTATCGGTCATAAATTTTCAGGAAAATATTTAGATTGTGGATCAATGGAAGGTTACATCAAATCAACATTAGAGATTGCTAAATTATGAAAATTTGTATGATTGGTTCTGGTTATGTAGGTCTTGTAAGCGGTTCTTGTTTCTCTGAACTAGGTAATCATGTAATTTGTGTTGATAACAACTTAAATAAAATTATCAGTCTTAAAAATGGTATTATACCAATTTATGAACCTGGATTAGAAGAATTAATTTATAGAAATGTTAAGCAAAAAAGACTTAAATTTAGCACAAATTTATCAAAATCTATTCAAAACTCAGATATAATTTTTATATGTGTAGGTACACCAACTAACAAGAGAACAAATGAAGCAAATCTTAAATATGTATTTCAAGTTGTAAGTAGTATTAAGAAAAACTTAAATAAATACAAAGTTATTGTCAATAAATCTACTGTGCCCATAACAACTGGAGATAAAATTGAAAAAATATTGAATATAAAAATTAATAAAAATAAATTTGATGTGGTTTCAAATCCAGAATTTTTAAGAGAGGGTGAGGCCATAAGAGATTTTATGTACCCAGATAGAGTTGTAATTGGAACAAGCAGCAAAAAAGCAAATAATATTTTAAAAAATTTGTATTTACCTTTGACTAAAAAGACAAACAAATATTTTCATACCTCTAGAAGAGCTGCTGAATTAATAAAATATGCATCTAATGCCTTTTTGGCAACCAAAATCACATACATTAATGAAATTTCAAATTTGTGTGAAAAACTTAATATAGATGTGACTGATATTTCAGTTGGAATTGGATCAGATGAAAGAATCGGCTCTAGATTTTTGAGAGCTGGTCCTGGTTATGGTGGTTCTTGTTTTCCTAAAGACACACGTGCTTTACTTTCTATTTCAAAAAAATTTAAAACAAATCTTTCAATAGTAAAATCAACAGTAAAATCTAACGATGAAAGAATTAAGTATTTGCAAAAAAGAATAAAAGAAATTATGAAAAATAGCTTTAAAGGAAAGAAAATAACTTTTTTAGGTGTTACTTTTAAAGCCGGCACAGACGACATGAGAGATGCTTCTTCACTAAAGCTTATTCCATATTTAGTTAAAAAAGGATCTAGAATTTCTTATTATGATCCAACTGGAATAAAGTCTGAATTCAACAGAAAGAAAGTAAAATACTATAATAATATAAAAGATGCTTGCAATAACAGTGATTTATTAATTCTGCACACTGAGTGGAATGAGTTTAAACAATTAAATTTTAATAAACTTAATCCTAAAAAGAATTTAAAAATTTTTGATTTAAGAAATTTATATTCCCCAGTGAAAATGAAAAAGAAAAATTATGAATATTATAGTATCGGTCGATAGTTATTTAATTTCAAATATCGCGTCAACTTCAACAGCTACACCAAGTGGTAAACTATTAGTACTTACTGCTGCTCTTGTATGAGTTCCATCATCACCAAAAATTTTTTTTATAAGATCTGAAGCTCCATTAATAACTTTAGGCTGTTCAATAAAGTCATCAGTCGAATTAACAAAACCTGTTAATTTAATACATAATTTAATTTTCGACAAATCTTCAGAGCATGCTTTTTTAGCTTGTGAAATTATACTTAATGCGCACCTTTCTGCAGCTTTATATGCTTGATCTGTATTAAGATCTTTCCCAACCTTTCCTTTAATTAAATTACCATCAGCATCAATTGATATTTGGCCTGATATATAAAGTAAATTACCTGATATCTTAGTTGCAACATATGATCCAACTGGGTCGGTTGCTTTTGGTAAAGTCAAACCTAATTCTTTTAACTTTTCATCAATATTCATTATTTACCCTTTTTTTTCTTTTTATTCTTATCGTACTCTTTTCTTTTCTCAATTAAAATAAGTGCCTCTTCCATTGTTAATTCAATAGGATCTTTCTCTTCAGGAATTGTGGCATTTAATGATTTATATTTGATATATGGCCCATATTGACCTTTCATTATCCTAACTGGCTTTTTATCCTCAGGATGTTCTCCAAGGTCTTTAATTAATGAAGATGAAATTCTCCCTGGCTTTGCTTCAGCGATTAAGGTTACAGCTCTATTTAATCCAATACTGAAGATTTCTTCTACGTTCTCTAAACGAGCAGATTTATTCTCACATTTTAAATATGGACCAAATCTTCCAACATTGACTGTTATATCTTTATCATTTTCAGGATTTTTACCTAAGCTCAATGGCAATGAGCATAAATATTTTGCTCTCTCTAAATCTATACTTTTTATATCAATCCCTTTTGGTATTGAGACATTTTTCATGTTATTTTCCTCTTTTTTCAATTTTCTTTTTTTCTTTTTTGTTTCCTCTTCCTCTTTTTCTTTTTCATATTGCAAATAAGGGCCAAATCTTCCATTTTTTAAATATATATCTTTACCATGATCATTTTGACCAATTAGCTTTGGTTCTGCTAATGTTAATTGCTGAGCAGCCTTAGATTTAGACAGAGGTCTGGTAAATTTACATTCAGGATAATTTGAGCATCCAATAAATGCACCACCTCTGAAACTATTTTTTAAGCTTAATTGGCCACTATCACAAAGTCTACATTTTCTATTTATATTTCCATCTTTATCTACTTCAAAAATTAATGATCCCAGACTTTCATTAAGTAAGTCTAGAACTTCTCTTGTTCTTTTTTCCTTAACATCTGTTACATTTAAATTAAAGTCTCTCCAAAATTCCTCTAAAACCTTAATCCAATTCTCTTTACCCGATGTTATGTCATCTAATTGATCTTCTAATTTTGCAGTAAAATCGTAATCAACATATTTTGAAAATAATTTCTCTAAAAATGCAGATAGCAATTTTCCTCTATCTGTTGGAAAAAATCTTTTATTTTCTATATCAGCATATCCTCTGTTTGAAATAACAGATATGATACTAGCATAAGTAGACGGTCTACCAATTCCTAATTCTTCAAGTTTTTTAACAAGACTAGCTTCAGAATATCTTGGTGGTGGTTGAGTAAAGTGTTGTTCATCATTAAAATCTTTATAAGATACTTCTCCTTTACTTACATCTGGTAAAATATTTTCCTCATCTTTATTTCCATCTAAATTTGAAACTTTTAAAAAACCATCAAACTTTAAAGTGGAGCCACTTGCTTTAAATATATTTTTTTCATCATCAGATGAGATAGTAATAGTTTTTCTATCAAATTTTGCAGATTCCATTTGTGAGGACAGGGATCTTGACCAAATTAAATTATACAATTTATATTGATCTGTACTTAGATATTTTTTCATATCATCAGGAACTCTACTTATCTCTGTTGGCCTAATTGCTTCATGGGCCTCTTGAGCATTTTTTGCTTTTTTTCCTGAATAATTTAATGGTGATGATGGCAAATAATCATTTCCGTAGTTCTGAGTAATGAAATTTCTAAATGAGGTAACAGCATCCTTTGAGATATTTGTACCATCCGTTCTCATATATGTAATTAAACCAACTGTTTCACCATCTATATCTATACCTTGATACAATCTTTGTGCAATTTGCATTGTTCTTGATGCCCCAAACCCTAATTTACTAGATGAAGTTTGTTGTAAAGTTGAAGTAGTAAATGGACCAGATGGGTTTCGAGTGTATGTTTTAGAAGTTATATCACTAATTTTATATTTTTTGTTTTTTATTAATTCTACTCCTGAATTAACTTCCACTTTTTTTTTAAATGAAAACTTTTCAATTTTTTTTCCATCAAGTTGATTAATATTTGTATTTATTATTAAATTATCTTTTGTTAAAAAATTTACATTTAGTGTCCAAAACTCTTTGGGTTGAAATACCTCTATCTCATGCTCTCTCTCTGTAAGCAATCTAAGTGCTACAGACTGAACTCTTCCTGCAGATTTTGATCCAGGTAGCTTTGTCCATAAAATAGGCGATATATTAAAACCTACTAGATAATCTAAAGCACGTCTTGCCATGTAAGCATCAACAAGTTCATTCTCAATATTTCTAGGATTATCTATCCCATTTGTTACAGCTTTTTTAGTGATTTCGTTGAAGACTACTCTTTCAACTTTTTTGTCTTTCAGAAGTTTTTTTTCATCTAAAAATTCTTTTACATGCCACGCTATTGCTTCACCCTCACGATCAGGATCTGTAGCAAGTATAATTTTGTCTGAATTCTTGGCTGTATCAGTTATTTTTTTTAAATATTTTTTAGAAAAACTGTCAACTTCCCAAATCATCTTAAAGGAATTTTCTGGATCAACCGAACCATTCTTTGATGGTAAATCTCTGATGTGACCATAGCTAGCTAAAACTGTGTAATCTGCACCAAGATATTTATTTATAGTTTTAGCTTTTGCAGGACTTTCAACAATTACAAGATTCATTATTGTTGAAACTACTTATAACTACTTAACTGTCAAATTAATAAATTTTACTCTTTGTTTCTTCTTTGTTTATTAATCTTTTTATATTTTCTCTATGTGTATAAAAAATTAATACAAACATAATGGTAAAAAAAATAAAATTACCTTCACTAAAGATAAATATATAAATTGGTATTGAGATTGATGCAATTAAGGAAGATAGGGAAGAATATTTAGATATAATAAAGGTTAAAACCCAAATAATCCCAAATATTAATGCATAATAAATATTTATTGAAATTAGTATTCCCACAAATGTTGCAACACCCTTACCTCCATCAAATTTTAACCAAACTGGAAATAAATGACCTAAAAAAGCACAAAGTGCTGAAATAAAAATTAAATCAGGATAATAAAGCTTTACATAAATAACAGGTATAACAGCTTTTAAAATATCTAGTATTAGGGTTAAATATCCTAATCTTTTATTTCCTGTTCTTAAAACATTTGTTGCTCCTATATTTCCAGACCCCACATCTCTTATATCTTTTTTAAGAAATATTTTTGTAAATATATATCCAAAAGGAATTGAACCAAATAAATAAGATATTAGAGCTGTAATTATATAATCCATTATTCAGCTTTAAATAATTCTTCTCCATTAACAAAAGTATTCATTACTTTACCTTGCAATTTTTTATCTTCTATTGGAGTATTTTTTGATTTTGATATTAATTTTTCTTTTCTCACTACCCATGGTTTGTTTATGTCTACAATACAAAAGTCAGCATCATTACCTATTGATAAATTACCTTTGTTAATTTTAAGTATTTTCGCAGGACTAGATGTTAAAGCCTTTATAATAGTTTCTAAATTTACTGATCCATTGTGATATAACTCTAAACTTAAAGGTAATAAAGTTTCGATACCTGATGCACCGGTTTCTGCCTGTGCAAAAGTTAATCTTTTATTTTCCTCATCTTCAGGTTTATGATCTGACACTATTACATCAATCGTTTCATCAACCAACCCTTGAAGTAGAGCATTTCTATCATCTTCGGTTCTTAAAGGTGGAGACAACTTTAAAAATGTTTTGAAATCACCAATATCATTTTCGTTTAAAGATAAATTATTAATTGAAACACCACAGCTAAAATTAACTTTTTTCTTTCTCTCTCTAATTATTTCAACTGAACTCGCTGATGAAATTTGTGATATATGATATCTACAATTGTTATACTCTAATAAAGTTAAATCTCTTTCTAAGATTAACAATTCTGCACTTATAGGAATTCCCTGCAAACCAAGTTTTGTAGCAATTATGCCATCATTAATCATTCCATCTTTTGATAACTCTGCATCTTCTGCATGTTGTATAATTAAAGAATTTAAATCTGAGGCTGAATTCATAATTCTATTCATTATTCTTGGGTTTTGAATAGTTTTAATTCCATCTGTAAATCCAATAATCCCTTTTCCTTGCAATAACCCAAATTCAGTCATGTTCTCTCCCTCTGTATTTACAGTTAATGCTGCAGTTGGGTAAATATTTATTTTAGATTTATCTCTTCCTCTTCTTCTAAGAAAATCAACAATAGAAACATTATCAATTACTGGATTTGTATTGGGCATTGTTACAACTGATGTTACCCCACCTGATAAAGCAGCTTCACTCAAAGTTCTAAAATTTTCTTTATATTCATAACCAGGCTCACCAACAAATACACGCATATCTACCAAACCAGGGAATATATGTTTACCTTTTAAATCAATTACTTTTTCTCGAGATGGAATATTATTAGTATTTACTTTTTTACCAACAGCTTCGATTTTGCCAGCCTCGCCAATTATTAATCCACCTATCTCATTTAAAGAATTATATGGATCAATTATATTTGCATTTATAAAGTATTTCTTTTTCATTTATTCACAAAATATCTTTAAGCAAGCCATTCTTACCGCTACCCCTAATTCAACTTGTTCTTTAATTACACTTTTATTAATATCGTCTGCTAAGTTAGTATCAATTTCAATTCCTCTGTTCATTGGACCTGGGTGCATTATAAGCGCATCTTCCTTAGCATATTTTATTTTGTCAGGTGTTAAACCGTAATATTCATAGTATTCTCTGTTAGAAGATAGAAAAGAACTTGTCATTCTTTCATTCTGAAGTCTTAACATCATCACTATGTCACAATCTTTAACTCCTTTTTTCATATCTGAAAAAATATTGACACCAAATCTTTCTATTTCATTTGGCATAAGATTAGTTGGAGCTACTATATTTACTTCAGCACCTAACATGTTTAGTAAATAAATATTTGATCTTGCTACTCTTGAATGAAGAATATCTCCACATATAGCTATTTTAAGACCTTCTATTTTTTTTCTTCTATTTATTATAGTTAACGCATCTAGTAGAGCTTGAGTAGGGTGTTCTCTTCGTCCATCTCCTGCATTTAGAACTGCACAATTAACTTTTTGAGATAATAAATTACAAGCACCAGAATCTTGATGCCTTATAACTATGATATCTGGATGCATTGCATTTAATGTCATTGCTGTATCTATTAGAGTTTCACCCTTTTTTATTGCAGAATTTGTAATATTCATTGACATTACATCTGCACCCAATCTTTTTCCTGCTAATTCAAAAGAACTTTGAGTCCTTGTTGAGGGTTCAAAAAATAAATTTATTTGTGTTTTACCTTTTAAAATATCGAGTTTTTTGTTTTTACTTTTGTTTAATTCAATGAATTTCGATGCTTCATTCAAAATTATATTAACATCATTAACAGATAAGTCTTGAATACCTAGCAAATGTTTCTGTGAAATTTTAATAGCTTTTTTAGATTTAATTGCCATTAAAATTAACTCTATAACTATATAGAGTTAACTATGCAAGCATTAATTCTGTAAATAATCTAGGGCTCCTTGTAAAATAAATGCTGCAGCAAATTTATCTATATCTTTCTCTCTTTTGCTAACGTTTATATCCAATTCACTGGACAAATTAAAAGCTCCAACTGTAGATAATCTTTCATCCCATAGACAAACAGGAATCTTAATTTTATCTGCAAGATTGATTGCTACGTCTTTAGCTGATTGTGATGATTTTCCATATGAACCATCCATATTTATTGGATTCCCAACTATTATACCTTTGACATCGTTCTCCTTGATTATACTCTTAATATCTTCAATTAATTTAGAAGACTTTATTTTTTCTAAAGTTTTATAAGGCGTAGCAATTTTTTGATTGCCATCGCTTATTGCAATTCCAATCCTTTTTGAACCCAAATCTATACCTATAATTCTTGATCCATCTGATACTTTTGATTTGAATTCATTAATTGTGATCATATTGTATATTTTTAACTTAAGTGGTAGTTTGCGACAATATTTTTTACCATATGACTATAGATCTTAAAACTGTAAAACACATATCAAAATTAGCTAGAATCTCACTAGATGAGAAAAAAGCAGAAAAACTAGCAACTGATATGAATTCAATATTTGAATTTATTGAAAAATTAAATGAATTAAATACAGATAATGTTGAACCATTAACTTCTATAGCTGAAACAACGTTAAGATTTAGAGATGATAAAATAGCTAGTGAAAACATAAGAGAAAAAATATTAAAAAATTCACCAGAAAAAAATGATGATTTTTTTGTTGTACCGAAAGTTGTTGAGTAATGTCTGAAATAACATCTTTAACACTTTATGAATTAATTAAAAATATTAAAGAGAAAAAAATATCTTCAAATGAAGCTGCAAAATCTTTTGTTGATAGAGCTGAAAAGTCAAAAAAAATAAATGCATATGTAACTGAAAATTTTGAAAATTGTCTTAAACTTTCAAAAGAGTTTGATGATAAACCAAATTTTCATTTAAAACTTCCAGGCATTCCAATTGCTGTAAAAGATCTCTTTTGCACAAATGAAGTAAGAACAACAGCTGGAAGCAATATCTTAAATAATTTTGTACCAACCTATGAATCTACTGTAACACAAAATATATGGAACGAAGGAGGCATATTGCTTGGCAAACTTAATTGTGATGAATTTGCAATGGGATCATCTAATGAAACAAGTTTTTTTGGCAATGTTCAAAACCCAATTGCAGAAGATTTAGTTCCTGGTGGATCATCTGGTGGTTCTTCAGCGGCTTTAGCAGCTAATTTAACACCTGTAACAATAGGTACTGACACTGGTGGATCTATTAGGCAACCTGCCTCCTTCACTGGTACAGTAGGACTCAAACCTACTTATGGCAGTTGTTCAAGATATGGAATTGTTGCTTTTGCATCATCTCTAGATCAAGCAGGTCCAATGAGCAAAGATGTCAAAGATAGCTCCATTCTTTTAGAGGTGATCTCATCATTTGATAAAAAAGACTCAACCTCAATTGATTTTAAAAGAAATAATTATTCATCAGAGCTAACTAGAAATATTAAAGGTTTAAAAATCGGTATTCCGAAAGAATATAGAGTTGATGGGATGCCAGACGAAATTGAGAAACTTTGGAAAAAAGGTATTGAGTATGCAAAAGATTGTGGAGCAGAAATAATTGACATTTCATTACCCCATACTAGCTATGCTTTACCAACATATTATATTGTAGCGCCAGCTGAAGCATCATCTAATTTAGCAAGATATGATGGTGTTAAATATGGCCTAAGATCTTCTGGGAAAAATTTAATTGATATGTATGAAAAAACTAGATCAGAGGGATTTGGTGAAGAAGTAAAGAGAAGGATAATGATTGGCACCTATGTTTTATCTTCTGGATATTATGATGCTTACTATCTTAAAGCTCAAAAAGTTAGACAATTAATTAAACAAGATTTTGACCAAGCTTATAATAAAGTAGATGCTATTTTGACACCTTCAACACCTAGTTCTGCATTTAAAATAGGAGAAAAATCTAATGATCCAGTTTCAATGTATTTAAATGATATATTTACTGTTCCAGTAAACCTTGCAGGTTTACCTGGGATTTCAATACCTGCAGGTGTAGATAAAAATAATTATCCATTGGGTTTACAAATAATAGGTAAACCGTTTGATGAACAAACAGTTTTAAATATTGCTTATTCAATGGAGGAAAAAATCAATTATAAAAATAATATAACTGATTGGTGGATGAAATAATGTCTAAAAATAATTCGGAATATTTAATTGAAAGAAATGATAATGTTTATGAAGTTGTTATAGGACTTGAAGTTCATGCTCAAGTAACATCAAATTCAAAACTTTTTTCATCTTCTTCTACAAAATTTGGTGCTGAACCTAATACTCAAGTAAGCTTAGTTGATGCAGCTTTTCCAGGCATGCTTCCAGTAATTAATGAATTTTGTGTTAAACAAGCTATAAAAACTGGCATTGGTTTAAGAGCTAAGATCAATAATAAGTCTGTTTTTGATAGAAAGAATTATTTTTATGCAGATTTACCTCAGGGTTATCAAATTTCACAATATAAATACCCAATCGTGGGTGAGGGTAATGTTATTTTGGATATGCCTGAAGGTCAAAAACAGGTTGGAATAGAAAGATTACATTTAGAGCAGGATGCAGGTAAAAGTATTCATGATATTGATCCTAGTAATACACTAGTTGATCTTAATAGATCAGGTGTAGCTTTAATGGAGATTGTTAGTAAGCCTGATCTAAGATCACCAGATGAAGTGAATGCTTATATAAAAAAACTTAGATCTATTATGAGATATTTAGGAACTTGCGATGGGAACATGCAAGAGGGATCCTTAAGAGCTGATGTTAATGTGTCTGTAAGAATAAAAGGCTCAAAAGATTTAGGAACAAGATGTGAAATAAAAAATGTTAATTCTATCAAATTCATGCAACTGGCAATTATTTATGAAGCAAATAGACAAGTCGATTTAATAGAAGAAGGTCAAGAAATAGATCAAGAAACAAGGCTTTTTGACACAAAAAAAAATGAAACAAGATCAATGAGGTCGAAAGAAGATGCTCATGATTATAGATACTTTCCAGATCCAGATTTACTTCCATTACAAGTTACGGATGAATTTATTGATAAACTAAAATCTGAAATCCCTGAATTACCAGATGATAAAAAGAAAAGATTTATTGATGAATTTAAAGTGTCACCTTATGATGCAACAATACTGGTCTCTGATATCGATACAGCTAAATATTTTGAAGAAGTTGTTGCCAAAATGGGTAAAAACCGTGACATGAAACTAGCCGTAAATTGGATTACAGGAGAATTGTTTGCAGTTTTAAATCAAAAAAATATTGAAATTGCTCAAAGTCCAATAAGTGCAAAAAATTTGGCAAAATTGATTAATTTAATTAAAAATGGAACAATCTCAGGAAAAATTGCTAAGACAATATTTGAGTTAATGTTAGATGGTGACATAGACCCTCAAATAATTGTTGAGGAAAAAGGGTTAAAGCAAGAAAGTGATCCAAAAGCATTAGAGGCATTAATTGATAAAATAATCAATGATAACAGAGAAAAAGCTATTGAGTATAAACAAGGAAAAGAAAAGCTATTTGGCTTCTTTGTTGGACAGGCAATGAAAGCTTCAGGTGGAAAAGCTAACCCTCAATTAATTAATGAAATATTAAAGAAGAAACTTTAATTTAACTAAACCTATAGTCATTATATAATTAAGATAGATGGGAAAGAATATTGAAATTTCTGAAAAAATCGAAAAATATATTAATAATTTTAGTTTTAAACTAAACTCAGTTCAAAAAGAAATCATAGATTATAATAATACCCTTGGAAATGAAAAAAGAATGCAAGTAGCAATATCTCAATGTCATTTTCTCCATTTAATAATAAAAATATCTAATATAAAAAATGTACTTGAGATTGGAACTTTTACTGGTTTAAGTGCACTTTCTATTGCCCTTGCACTTCCTGCTGATGGAAAACTTACAGCACTTGATAAAGACAAAGAGACAAACAAGATTGCAGTAAGTTTTTTTAAGAAAGCTAATCAAGATAAAAAAATTCGAACGATTGTAAAACCTGCGCTAGATAGTTTAGATGAATTAAAAAAACAAAAATATGATATGGTTTTTATTGATGCTGATAAGCTTAACTATAAAGAATATTATGAAAAATCATTAAAAATAATAAAAAAAGGTGGTTTGATCATTATTGACAATGTTTTATGGCATGGTGAAGTTGCAGATGAAGATAATATGGATAAATTTACATTAAATATTAGAGAATTAAATGAGCATGTATCAACTGATAAAAGAGTAGAACAAATAATTATCCCATTAGGAGATGGAATGACTGTTTGTAGGGTTTTATAATGTTTAATATTTTTGGTTTTTATAAATTTAAAAAACTTAATAATCTTAAAAAATTGAAAAATAGATTAGAAAATAATCTTAAAGATTATGAAATTAGAGGAACAATAATAATTTCACCCGAAGGTGTTAATGGAACAATTTCAGATAAAAAAAATAACCTTTTAAAATTCAATAAACTTCTAAAAAAAATATTATCTATAAAAAAATTTAATTCAGAAAATAATTCTAATAGTAAATTTAATCCATTTCATAAACTTAAAATTAAAATCAAAAAAGAAGTTGTTCCAATGGGTTTTAAAGTTAGAAACTATAATTTTCCTAAGAACAACCTAAATCCAAGAGAATGGAATAAAATAATTAAAAAAAAAGATACAGTTTTGATAGATGCACGGAAATCTTTTGAGTATGATGTGGGTACTTTTAAAAAATCTTTAAATCCAAATATAGAAAACTTTCGTGAATTTCCTAAATATTTAAATCAATTTAAAAATAGCGAAAATATAGCAATGTTTTGTACAGGCGGTATCAGGTGCGAAAAAGCAAATATTTATTTGAAAAAAAAAGGATTTAAAAATGTATATGTTTTAAAAGGCGGAATTATTAACTATCTGAATAATATTAATAAAAAAAATAGTCAATGGAACGGCGAATGTTTTGTTTTTGATAATAGAGTTTCAATAAAACATGGCTTGAGGCAGGGCAGTTATTCAATTTGTAGTGGTTGCAGAAAACCTGTTTCTATCAAAGAAAAAAAATCTTCTAAATATTTAGAAGGCATTCATTGTCCAAAATGTCACGATTCTTTAACAGATGATCAAAAATCAAGATTTGCTATGAGGCAAAAACAGATATTACTTGCAAAAAAATTAGGTAAGAGACATATCTTCAAAAAAGAATATTAAAATAATAATTTATTTATATGGACTTGCTTAAAGAAAATATTCCTGTGCTTGTAAGAAAACTTGCAATACCAGCAAGCGTTGGAACGCTCTTTCAAACTCTATACAATATTGTAGATACATTTTATTCTGGACTAATTTCACCAGAGGCTCTATCAGCTTTGAGTAAATCTTTTCCAATATACTTTATAATTGTTGCAACATCTATTGGTGTTACTGTAGGTGGAACTTCATTGATAGGAAATAGTATTGGAGAAAAAAATGAAAAAAATGCTTCGTACTATTTTACTCATATTATTATTTATGGTTTATTAATTTCAGTTTTTATCACATTTATAGGACTCTATTTTTCGGAAAAAGTATTTAATCTGATGGGATCAACTCAAGAAATTACAAATTTGGGTCTCCAATATACAAATATTATGTTTTATGGATCATTCCTATTTTTCCTAGTTGTTTCATTAAATTCGCTTTTACATGCTGAAGGAGATACAAAAACATACAGAAATGTTTTAATCCTTAGTTTTCTCTTAAATATAATTCTTAATCCCATCTTAATATTTGGGTTTTTGTTTATTCCTGCAATGGGAATGATGGGAATAGGTTTATCAACAATTATTGCTCAATTAATAGCATTTCTAATTATTCTTTTTAAAGTTTTACAAAATCCTCGTATTAAAAAAATTACAATTGAATATTTTAATGTAAAATTTATTTTTTTAAAAAATATTTTCTTTCAATCAATGCCAATATCAATTGCAATATGTGGATATGCTGTAGCAGCTACATTTATTTTTACTTATGTTGGTCAGAGTAGTGAGCTAGCAGTTGCTGGTTATGGTGCAGCTACGAGAATAGAGCAGGTTGTTTTACTGCCAATACTGGGAATAAATACTGCAATAATCTCAATTATAGCTCAAAACTTTGGTGCAAATAACTTTGATAGAGTTAAAGATACTTACTTCGTTTCAATTAAATACGGGCTTATCTTAATGTTTTTTTCAGGGATATTAGTTTATTTTACAGCAGATATAGTTCCAAGGTTTTTTTCTAGCAACGAAGTGGTATTAGAATATGGAAGAAGGTATTTAAAAATTGCAGCTTTCATATTACCAGCTTACCCAATTTTCTTTTTATCTAATGGTTTTTTTATGGGTTTGAAGAAGTCAAATTATGCAATGGTAAATAATATGATGAGAAATGTACTAGTGCCAATATGTGTTTTCTATTTAGCAAAATACTTATCAGCAGATTTTGATACTTTTTTTTGGCTATGGTTTGTTTTCCAGTGGACTCTATCTATACTTTTATTTACTTATGTTAGTTATTATATAAAAAAAAAATTAGATAAATCTAGCACTGTCCTTAATCCACAACCATAAATCTTCCGAAAAGGATCTTCTTACAAAAAGATTAATTTCATTGATTTCTATATGGTGGATAATTACATCTGAATGATTTACTAGGGTTTGTGTAACTGAGTTTTTAGTTTTTTTGAAACCTTCAAAATTAAATGGCGATCCAGAGGAAAGAAGATCAAAAGTCTTATTACCTTTAATATTAATACAAATCCATTGATTTGAGACATCAACGACTGAACCAAAATTGAGTTTTGAAATTTCATTAAAAAGGTTATTGAATAATTGTGGATCTTCACCATTAAAATATACTAACCATTCGTCTGGACTTAGCCACAATGTATTGTATTGTTGATTTGATGAACTTGTATTAGGCTCAATAGGTAAAATTATAGATAAGATTTTTCCTATTTTTGTAAAAAATTCTTTCTTTTTTCCTCTTAAATTTATTTTTACAATTGGTTCAGATAATGAAATTTCGAGACCTTCAAATGAACTTTTTTCAAATTTAGGATATTCTTGATTAAGCATTAATCCTCTTATTTTCTTTATCTAGAAAAACAGAGTCAGAAACTGTTACATTTATGTTTTTATTCTCCATTGGTACAATGAGTTTTTGGCCACTCATTTTTTTTCCACTTTTTACGACAGCAAGTGCAATTGATTTATTTAAATTTGGACTAAAGTAACTTGATGTTACATGTCCAATCATTTCTATTGGTTTTTTTTTCATATCAGAAACAATTTGAGCTCCTTCCTCTAAAACTTCATTTGGATCATCTGTGAGTAATCCTACAAGTTGTTTTCTATCTTCCCTAATAGTATCACTTCTATAAAGAGATCTTTTTCCAATAAAATCGTATTTTTTTTTGCTAACTATCCAGTCCATTTGAAGGTCAATAGGCGTCATAGTTCCATCTGTATCTTGACCAACAATAATAAAACCTTTTTCAGCTCTTAATAAATGCATGGTTTCTGTTCCGTAAGGTGTAATCTTAAAATCTTTTCCTGCTTCAATGCATTTTTCCCATAACGATTTTCCATATTTTGACTCTATATTAATTTCATAACTAAGTTCGCCAGTAAAACTTATTCTCATTATTCTACAATTTATCTCATCAATTTTGCCATTTTGGTAAGACATATGTGGAAAAGCATCATCACTAAAATCTTTGTCAGGAAATATTTTTGTTAATATTTTTTTAGAGTTTGGACCACATATACTTGCTGTCGAGTAGTGATCGGTGACTGAAGTTAAGTAAACATCTAATTCAGGCCACTCTGTTTGTAAATAATCTTCAAGTTTTGAAAGAACATTTGCTGCCCCTCCAGTTGTTGTAGTCATTAAATAATGATTTTCACCTAATCTTGTCGTAACACCATCATCATAAACCATACCATCTTCATTTAACATCAATCCATATCTACATTTTCCAATTTCTAATTTTGACCATGCATTTGTGTATACTCTATTTAAAAATTCAGATGCGTCAGTTCCTTGAATATCTATTTTTCCAAGTGTAGAAGCATCTAAAATTCCTGCACTATCTCTAGCTGCTTTACTTTCTCTTTGAACAGCATCATGAAGACCTTCGTCATTAATAGGGTAGTACCAAGGCCTTTTCCATTGTCCAACATTTTCGAATTTAGCATTATTTTGAATATGCCATTCATGAATTGAAGTTTTTCTAATTATATCAAAAAATTTACCTACACTTCTTCCAACTATTGACCCAAAAGTTAATGGGGTAAAAGGCGGTCTAAATGTTGTTGTTCCTAATGTACCCATTTTAACACCAGCTGTATCTGCAATAATTCCCAATGCATGCATGTTTGATAGTTTACCCTGATCAGTGGCCATACCAGTTGTTGTGTAACGTTTTACATGTTCAATAGATTTAAAGCCTTCCCTAAGCGCAAGTTTTATATCTTTTGCAGTAGAGTCATTTTGAAAATCAATAAAAGATTTGCATTTACCCTCTGATATATAATTTGGTAGTAGCCATAAATTTCTTTTATCTAATTCTTTTGAGTTTAGTATAGAAATATTGTCAAATTCAGTTTCGCTGACCTTCAAAAAATTCTTTACTTTTTTATTTGTATTATTAATTATTTCTTCAAGTTCAAAGTCACCATTACATGAACCGACATTAATATGATTTTTGTTGATTTCATTTGGTATAAAGGTTTGATCAATTTCTCTAAAATCTAACTTTCCACCAGATTGTGTGTGCATATGGACCATTGGTGTCCAACCACCACTTAGTGCTAAGCAATCACAATTAATTCTATTTTTATCTCCAACAACATTTGATCCATCTTCTGATAAATTCATTATCTCAATAGAATTTATTTTTCTTAGACCAAAAGTGTTAACTACTGTTGAGTTCCAATAGATTTTAACTCCAAGTTGTTCAGCATTTTTTACAATTTCTGAATTAGATTTTTTTCTTATATCTATTATTTCGACAGATATTCCTTTTTCTTTCAAGGAAACAGCCGTTTCATAAGCGCTATCATTATTAGTAAATATCACATTATTGAATCCACAAGACACACCATAAAAGTCTAAATATTTTTTAACGGAGTTAGAAAGCATTATTCCTGGTCTATCATTATTATTAAATATAAGGGGTCTTTCTATAGCACCAGTTGCTACTATTACTTTATCAGCTCTGATTTTCCATAATCTCTGTCTGATGCCACCATTTCTTTTGTCCAATGGTAGATGATCTGAAATATTTTCTTTTGCTAAGAGGTAATTATAACTGTGATAAGCTGCTAAGCTTGTTCTAGTTTTGATTATTAATTTATCTAATTTTTTAAGTTCTGCTATCTCTTCATTTAACCATTCACCTGAATATTTGTCATTAATTTTATAATTTTCATTCTTTTGAAATATTGTAGACCCTCCAAGAATATTTTTATCTTCAATCAATATTGTTTTAAAATTATTTTTAGCAGCAATTTTTGATGCTATAATTCCAGAAATACCACCACCTATAATTAATACATCACAATGAACATGTTTATGGTCATACAATTCAGGATCGGGTTTTGTTGGTGATTTCCCTAATCCTGCAGACCATCTTATCAGCGGTTCATAAATTTTTTTCCAGAAACTTTTAGGCCACATAAAAGTCTTATAATAAAAACCTGCAGGTATAAATGGAGATATAAAATTGTTAATTCCTCCTATATCAAAATTAACACTGGGCCAACAATTTTGACTTGAGGCCTTTAAACCTTCATACAATTCTATCTCTGTAGCTCTTACATTAGGTTCTGTTAAATCTGTATCTTCATTTATTTGGCATATCGCATTAGGTTCTTCGGATCCACAAGACATTATTCCTCTTGGTCGGTGATATTTAAAACTTCTACCAACTAAATGAACTCCATTTGAAAGTAGGGCAGATGCCAAAGTATCACCTTCAAAACCGTGATAAGATTTTCCATCAAAATCGAATGAAACTGTTTTAGTTTGATCTACGTGTTTCGTCTTATTAACTCTATATTTTGTCATTTATTCTACTGGTGGTTTTTCGCCCATTTTATAAACTGCGTGTATCTTGTCATTTGATGTGTCTCTAACCATATTAAACCATTTCCTACATCCATGAGCATGGTTCCATCTTTCGAACTGAACTCCTTTAATATTCTTTCTCATAAATAGATATTCTGCCCATTGATCATCACTTAGTTCAGTTGGTTGTTTTGGTCTAACTATGTGAGCTTCACCTCCACATGAAAATTCACTTTGGTCTCTTTCACCACAATATGGACAATTTATTAAAAACATTAGTGTGCTACAGCGGCTGCACCATGTTCATCAACTAGATCTCCACTCACAAATCGATTAAGATTAAATGCAGCATTTAATTTATGTGGTTCATCATTAGCAATAGTGTGTGCAAATAAATCGCCAGATCCAGGTGTTGCTTTAAAGCCTCCAGTGCCCCAACCACAGTTAAAATAGAGTCCTTTTATATTTGTTTTACTAATTATTGGACTTGCATCAGGACATATATCAACAATTCCTCCCCATTGTCTCAACATTTTCATTCGGCTAAAAATAGGGTACAGCTCCAATATTGCTTTTAATGTTCCTTCGACAACATCGTGACTACCTCTTTGAGTATATGAAACATAAGCATCCGTACCAGCACCAATTACTAGTTCACCTTTGTCAGACTGACTAACATATGCATGTACAGCGTTCGACATTACTACAGTATCAATTATTGGTTTAACTGGTTCTGAAACTAATGCTTGTAAAGGTTTACTTTCCAGTGGTAATTTTATCCCTGCCATATTAGCAATTACACTTGAGTGTCCTGCAGCAACAACACCAATCTTTTTTGTTTTAATAAATCCTTTTGATGTTTCAACACCTTCAACTTTATCTCCATTTCTTTTAATACCTTTAACTTCACAATTTTGAATTATATCAACACCCATTTCATCAGCACCTCTTGCATAACCCCATGCAACAGCATCATGTCTAGCAGTTCCCGCTCTTCTTTGTAATGTTCCACCAAGAACAGGGTATCTTATATCTGGAGAAGTATTTATTATTGGACAAAATTCTTTTACTTGATCTGTATTTAACCACACTGCATCAATACCATTAAGTCTGTTTGCGTGAGTTCTTCTTTTTAAATCTCTTACATCTTGAAGGTTATGAGCTAAATTCATAACTCCTCTTTGGCTAAACATTATATTGTAATTTAATTCTTGAGATAAATTTTCCCAAATCTTTAATGCATGATCGTATAATCCAGCACTTGCATCCCACAAATAATTTGATCTTATAATTGTAGTATTTCTTCCTGTATTTCCACCACCAATCCAGCCTTTTTCTAACACAGCAATATTTCTCATGTTATGCTTTTTAGCTAGGTAGTAAGCTGTTGCTAAACCGTGACCACCGCCACCAATTATAATAGCTTCATATTCTCTTTTTGGCTCAGGATCTCCCCAAGCTTGCTTCCAGTTTTCATGCTGCGAAAAAGCATTCTTAATTAGTGAGAATATTGAATATTTGTTTTTCATAATTGTCAGAAATTACTTGATTAATATTGAATATTCAATGATTTCAAGTTACACATCTACGTACGGAAGGATGGGTGAGCTGGTTGAAACCAGCGGTTTGCTAAACCGCCGTACGCTTGAAAAGGTGTACCGAGGGTTCGAATCCCTCTCCTTCCGCCATTAATATAGTGGCTTATTCTTAAAAAAATCGCTGAGATAAATTGGTTTTTGAGACAATATGTACCTATAAACATTATAATTTTCTAAAACTCTTTGAACATAATTTCTAGTTTCTTTAAATTTTATTAGCTCAATCCAATCTACATAATCTATTTGTTTTTTTTGAGGATCCTTGTTTAATTTTTTCCAGTACTTAACTCTTTTGGGTCCTGCATTATAGGCAGCTGTAGCAAAAGGGTAGGAGCCTTTGTAATTACTAATCAATCCAGCTATATAATGAGATCCTAAATTTATATTATATTCAGGGTCTGTTGTTAATTTTGATTTAGAGTAACCAAGTTTGGCTTGCTTTGAAACTGTTTTAGCAGTGTATGGCATAAGCTGCATTAATCCTTGAGCACCAACTCTGCTTCTAGCTGAAGTATCAAATTCACTTTCCTGTCTTATAATAGATAATATTAAAGCTGGATTAGGAATTTTCCTGCCAGCAACAAATTTTGGCACACTCATGATTGGGTAATTATATTGGTTATGAAATCTTTTTTGATATGATGCTATTTTAGAAACTTGTATTGCAAAATCAAATCGTGAAATATCTGACGCCAGTTTCGCAGCCAAAACCTCGCTTCCTTTGTCTGTATTATCATTAGCTAAATGTCTTAATATGTGTTTAGTGTATTTATCTTTATTTAAATAATCAAGTAGATCCACAATTGCGACAAGTTTTTTTAAATAAAATTCTTGCTCATATTTATCATCAACAAACATTAATTTATCTAATTCAAATTTTTCTTGTGGTTTAACTTTCATATGTGAAAGTTGTCCATAATAAGTTGTTAAATATTTTGATCCTTCAAAATACCATTTGTTAGAATTTTCTTTATCACCAACTTTTTCATAAGTTCTTCCCAACCAGTAAGCACCTCTAGAAAGACTTATTGGGTAGTTAACACTGTAATAAAAATTTTTAAAATGACTTTCTGCCAGCCTAGGTTTTTTTAAAAAACTTAATGCTATCCAGCCGCTCATCCATTCGGCTTCAGCATATTCAGGCCCTTCAGACATTGCATGTTTTGAAACTATTTTATAAGCAGTATTATATTTCTTTTTATATAATAAAGATCTTCCAATTATTGATCTTTCTTTCCACCATTTATCAGGTCTAACTAAATATTCCTTTGTATTTTGAATATTATTTAATATTTCCAATGAACTATCTACTCGACCTTTTTTTCTTCTCCATTTCAACCTGTCATATTTTAAGCCAGGGTCATTTTTTAATTTTTGTGGTACCTTTTTTATTGCCTCATCAACACCATAGCCTCTACTAATTAATATTTGTCTAGCTGTATAAAGTAATTGATAATCCTTTGGCAAATATCTAATAATTCTTTTAAGGTCCCAGTGCTTACCTTCCCACGCATAATAATCTGCTCGTTTAATATAATCTGATGTATCTAAAGTATTTTTAAATTTCTTCCTAAAATATTTTAAGCTATTTGTATTTAAGTCAGCATTTACAAAGCCTTCTTTGACAAGTTTAATACCTTCTCCCGATCTACCAACC
>CACGYL010000016.1 GCA_902577285.1 uncultured Pelagibacteraceae bacterium
TCTTTAGGATTTTTCCAATCAATAATTAAATTATTTATTGATTGAAGCGCTATAAGAAATATACAAATTAGCGTCAGTGGTTTCATGGTTGCAGGAATTGGTGGATCCCAATAAGTTGCAAATCTCTCCCAATTTATAAATGATCTATATGCATCTTCCATGCCTCCATAAATTACAGCGGCTGCAAAAGTAACAATAATTATAGTGCTAATTAGATCAAAAATTCTCTGAGTTGGTCTGCTTACATAATCATATAATAAGACAATTCTAATATGACTTCTAAGCCTTGTGGCATATATTCCACCAACTAAATAACAAACACCAGCTAACCATAAACATAATTCATTAGCCCATAATGTTGGTTTAAATAAAACATACCTCATAAAAATTTCATACATCATGACAATAACAATTATGGGGATTAAATATTTTATAGTGTGGCTTAAAAATAAACTAATTCTATCAATCCAATTTATTGGAAAATCGTCTTTACTTGCAACTTTCTCATTCTGCTCTTGTAACTGTTTATCTTGCAAGTTTTTATCATTCATCGGTTAAAAATTTTAAATAAATTGAAGGGCCTTTTCGGGCCCTTCAGGATTTTATTATCTCTTACTAATTATAGTATACCGTTAGCTTTCATGTAAGCTTTATGTATCTCTATAAGAGCAGCAGCTTCTGGAGATTTAGTCTTCCATTCTTCCCATGCGCCAAGTGCAGCATTTCTGAACTTAAGTCTATCCTCTCTTGACCAGTCATGAAGAGTAACACCCATTTCATTCAAAGCTTTTACAGCCTCAGCGTTTTTTCTCTCAACTAAACTTGTAATAGTTCTTCCTGCTATTTCTATTCCTGCTTTCATTGCACCTTGTTCATGAGGTTTTAACTTGTTCCAAACTTTTGTGTTACAAGCTAAGTGATCAGCTGGCATAGAGTGGAAACCTGGATATGTAGCATATTTATTTTGCTCATAGTGTCCACCAGCATAGTTTGTAGCTAAGGATGAATAGTCAGCACCATCGATTAGACCAGTTTGTAAAGCAGTTGGAACTTCACCGAAGTCCATAACTATTGGCTTAGCTCCTAAAGCTGTAAAGATCATACTTTCCATTCCTGGAGGTGATCTAAATTTAAAGTCTTTTAGTGAAGCCACATCTGGAATTGGTCTACTAGATATTAAAGACTCATGTCCTGGTATCCACCAACCAATTAAAGTCATTCCATATTTATTGTAAAGTGCATCAACAGCTTCTTGAGCTCCTGGGAAATTCAAGAATTCATATTGTTGGTAAGGGTTATCGTATCCACCCATTACATCACCTGCGAATTGGAAAGCTGCATTTTTACCAGTTTGGTAACCAGCACCTGTCATATCACAGTCAATAATTCCAGTCTGTGCAGAGTTAAATACCTCAGCCGACTTACCTGTTACAGATGACGAGTAGAACATTTGTACTTTTAAGCTTCCGCCAGAAAACATTTCAACGTTTTTAGCAAATTGAGCTGCAACTTCACCATTTGGTGAACTAGCTGTGAAGTGAGTTTCTATTTTAAGAGTTTTTGCGTGAGCAGAACCAAATAAAGCAATAGATACCACAGCAATTGCAGCTGATAGTTTTGTTATTAATTTTAACATTATTTCCTCTCAGTTATGTTTTTTTTAAATTTAAACACAAAGATAAAAAGATTTCAAATAAAAGTGAGGAACTAGGGTCAGATCTTATATAGATTTTCTTATGTTACAACTTTTAGTCGAATATTAAACCACCTCTGAAATTAGTGGTTTATTTGAAAAAAACCGCCTCAAGTTATTAATGGCCAACATACTCATTGCCAATCTTGTTTCATGTGTTGCACTACCAATATGAGGCAAAACAAAACAATTATCTAATTCTAAATATCTTTTATCTAAATTCGGTTCATTATTAAACACATCAAGCCCAGCTCCATAAATTTTTTTGTTTTGCAAAACTTCAATTAGCGCATCATCATCTACAGTAGATCCTCTTGATGTATTTACAAATACTGAGTGTTTTGGAAAAAGTTTTAAGGTTTCTTCATTTATTATGTTTATAGTATCTGGAGTGGCAGGAGTATGTAAACTTATATAGTCACAATTAGGTAACATAGATTTCAAATCTGAAAAATAAGTAGCATCTTTTTCTAGAGCTTCAGGCAATTTATTTCTATTGTGATAAATAATTTTCATTTTAAAAGCTTTAGCTCTGTCAGCAACAATTTGACCAATTCTACCCATACCTATTATGCCTAAAGTTTTTCCTGTTACTTCATTGCCAACCATTAATTTAGTAATATCTGGCTTTCGATTTTTCCATGTATTTGTCTTGACTAAATTATAAGCTTCGCCAATTCTTCTTGAGGATGCTAAAATTAAAAGCATAGTTATTTCTGCTACAGCATCATTTAGAACATTTGGTGTATTTGACACCTTTATATTTTTTTCTTTAGCTGATTGTATATTTATGTTGTCATATCCAACTCCAACATGTCCAATTACTTTAAGCCTCCCATTTAAATTATCAAAAAAATTTTTATCTAATTTATCAAAACTACTTGAAATTATACCGTCGTATTGATTGACAAGTTGTATCAATTCGTCATAGGTGTACGGTTTGTCTTCAAGATTTAGAGTAACTTCAAATTCTTTTTTTAAAATTATTTCAGCATCATCAGAAATTTTTCTTGTAACTAAAATTTTTGGTCTCATCTAGTGAGAGTTTCTTAAAATACCCTTAGTTTTTGTAATATCTAAATATTTGTCTCTAGAATTAATACATGCTCCATCTTCAAGCTGGCCAACATTTGATCTGGATATTTCTTGCCAAGGAGTTTGGTTAGTTAGTTTTTTTATTTTTTTATTTTTTCTTCTTTTTATAAATTCTGGCTTAGTAATTTGAAGGTCAACTCTTCTTTTATTCAAGTCTATAATCATTTTATCTCCTGTTTTGACAATAGCTAAATCACCACCTACTGCTGATTCTGGTGATACATGAAGTATTGATGGGCTTTCTGATGTACCGCTCTGTCTGCCATCTCCTAGGGTTGGAAGTGCATTTATACCCTTTTTTAACAATCTGTCTGGGGGTTGCATGTTGACTACTTCAGCAGATCCTGGATATCCAACAGGTCCGCAACCTCTTATTATCAAAATTGAATTTTCATCAATTTTTAATTTCTTGCTATTAATCCTGGCATGGTAATCCTCTGGACCCTCAAATACTACAGCTTTACCTTTGAAAATATTTGGATGTTTAGGATTTGATAAATATCTCTCTCTAAATTCTTTACTAATTACCGATGTTTTCATTATTGCAGATGAAAAGAAATTTCCTTTCATAACTAGGAAACCAGCCTTATCGGTCAAATTATCTTTAAATGTTTTTATTACATTTCTATCTACATTGATTTTTTTTCTTAAATTTTGTTTAATTGTTTTTCCAGTAACTGTAATAAGGTTTTGGTGAATTTTTTTATGTTTCATTAATTCTTTCATGATTGCTGGTATTCCACCAGCTCTATAAAAGCCCTCCATCAAATGCTCACCTGCGGGTTGGCAATTTGCTAACAAGGGTATATTGTGTCCAAGCTTTTGCCAATTAGACAAATCGAATTTTATTCCCATGTGTTTTGCAATAGCTATTAAGTGAGTTGTACAATTACTTGAAGCTCCTATAGCACTTGCAACTATAACTGCATTTTCAAAAGCTTTCTTTGTCATAATTTTAGATGGTGTTAAATCTTCATGAACCATTGATACAATTCTCGATCCAGTCTCAAAAGAAATTTGCTCTCTTTCTCTATAAGGAGCTGGTATCACTGCACATCCAGGTAAAGACATACCTAATGCTTCAGCAACGGAATTCATTGAAGATGCTGTACCCATTGTATTACAATGCCCAGGGCTTGGTGAAGATGCTGCTGCCATATCCATAAATTCTTCGTAATTTATTTCTCCTTTAGCATGCAACCTTCTTGCCTCCCATATGATTGTTCCTGCACCAGCTTTTTTACCTTTATAATTTCCATCAAGCATTGGTCCACCAGATAAAACAATTGCAGGAATATTGACTGTTGCAGCTGCCATTAATGCAGCTGGGGTGGTTTTATCACATCCAGTAGTTAGTATAACTCCATCAATAGGATATCCATAAAGCACCTCAACTAATGATAAATATGATAAATTTCTATCTAACATTGCAGTAGGTTTTTTGCCAGTTTCTTGAATTGGGTGAGTAGGAAATTCCATAGGAATACCACCTGCTCTTCTTACTCCATCTTTTATTCTTTTGCTCAATGATAAAAAATGTCTATTACAAGGAGACAAATCACTACCTGATTGTGCAATTCCTATAATTGGATTTCCTGATTGCAGCTCTTTTCTTGTAAGTCCATAATTAAGGTATCTTTCTAGATACATTGCGGTCATACCTGGATCCCTAGGATCATCAAACCATTGTTTACTTCTTAAATTCTTTTTTTTCATCAAATTATAAATATATTATTTAAAATAAATTAATTTATAATGATTTATAAAACTTATATTTAAAAATGAATAGTCTAATTGTTTTAAATAAAAATGATAATGTTGGTGTAAGTCAATTTATCATACCAGAAAAAACAAAAATTAATGGCCAAGATATTAGTACTATTGATCCTATACCATTTGGACACAAAGTCTGCTTAAAACCAATTAATAAAGGCGATCCAATTATAAAATATGATCAAATAATTGGTTTTGCATCAAAAAATATATCTGCTGGAGAGCATGTTCACTCACATAACTTAGAGTTTAAAGAATTTAAAAGAAAATTCAAAATAGATGAAAAAAAATCTTTGATTAATGAAGCAAGTGAGAAATATTTTAATGGAATTCTAAGAGATAATGGCGAAGTAGCAACAAGAAATTATATTGGAATTGTAAGCACAGTCAATTGCTCAGCTACAGTAACAAAAATGATAGTTGAAAAACTAAAGTACTCAAATTTATTGGAAGATTATCCAAATATTGATGGAATAGTTCCAATAACTCATTCAACTGGGTGTGGTATGGGAGTTGGTGAAAAAAATGTTGGAATGCAAATACTTAAGAGAACAATAGATGGATTTAAAAACCATCCAAATTTTTCACATGTCTTCTGCATTGGCTTAGGATGTGAATCTGCAGAAATAAGTATGTTTGAAAAATCTATAAATAAACATGAGAGAATTTATTTTTTAACTATTCAAAACGAAGGTGGAACAAGAAAAATTGTTGATAAAGTTTATAGCCAAATAAAAAATCTTTTGAATGATGCAAATAAAGTAACAAGATCTCCTCAATCTGTAAATAATTTAGTTTTAGCTCTTCAATGTGGTGGATCAGATGGTTATTCTGGTATCACAGCAAATCCAGCTTTGGGGGTCGCTGCTGATTTATTAGTCTCCGAAGGTGGGAGTGCTATCCTATCTGAAACACCAGAAATATATGGTGCAGAACATTTACTTATAAATAGGGCAAAAAATCAAAAAGTTGCAGACAAATTAATTGATAGGCTTGATTGGTGGAAACATTATACATCTATAAATGAAAGTACTATGGATAATAATCCTGGACCTGGGAATAAAAGAGGTGGTTTAACTACAATATTAGAAAAATCTTTAGGCGCTGTTGCAAAAGGTGGAAAGTCAGTTTTAAATGATGTTTTGTTGTATGCTGAACCAATAAAAGAAAAAGGATTTAATTTCATGGACTCTCCTGGATATGATCCAGTATCTGTTACAGGTCAAGTAGCTTCAGGAGCTAATGTTGTATGTTTTACAACTGGAAGAGGTTCTTGTTTTGGATGCAAACCTGTACCAAGTTTAAAATTGTCAACAAATACTGAAATGTTTAAAAGAATGGAAGAGGATATGGATATTAATTGTGGTTATATCGCAGATGGATCTAAGTCTGTTGATGATGTAGGTGAAGAAATATTCAATTTAATTATTGATACTGCCTCAGGCAAGAAATCAAAAAGTGAAATTAACGGCTACGGTGACGAGGAATTTAATCCTTGGCAAGTAGGCGTTGTGATGTAATTTTTTTTATAAATTATTACTAATTTTATGTCACAAATTCAAAATACACACTTAATCAAAGTAATATTTCTATCCGCTTCAGGCTTTTTTTTATTTGTCTGCATGGACTCAACTGCAAAATATTTAGGGAGTGTAATGCCTGTTACGCAAGCTGTATGGGGTAGATTTTTTTTTCACTTTGTGGCGCTTTGTGCTTATTTCTTACTTTTTAAGCCAAAACTAAATTTAACAAGAAATTTCAAAATTCAAATAATTAGGTCCTTGTTAATGGTTACAGCAACATTTTTTATGTTTAATTCGTTACAAAGATTTGATTTGGTAGATATTTACGTAGTTTTTTTTAGTGCACCATTAATAGTTTCACTTTTATCTGCATACTTCCTGAAAGATGTATTATCCCCTAAAGGGATAATTTTGATGTTGTTGAGTTTTGGATCAATTGTTTACGCTTTAGGACCTACTATGAAAATATTATCACTAGAACTAATATTTCCAATAGTACCTCCGTTGTGTTGGGCACTTTATCAATTCTTTACAAAACTTATTTCAGGAAATAATGAACCTTTTTCGGCTGTTTTTTATACAGCTATCACCGGAGCTTTCATATTTACAATTTATATTTCATTTAATTGGGTGCCAATAGAAAATAGTATTTATTGGATAGGTTTAGTGGCTATGGGAATTTTTGGCTTCGTAAGTCATTTTATAATTATTTACGCAATTCAATTATCAAACTTGTCTTTTGTAACAAATTTTCAATACTCTCAATTATTGTGGTCAACAATAATAAATTTTTTAATTTTTGGTGTTCCTGCAGACATAAGCAAAATAATTGGTCTCATAGGTATTATAATTTTTGGAGTTTTGTTTATTAGAGTTGAGGGATCAAAAAAAATAAAAAAAATTAGATAATTTGAATTTTTTTTCCTGACTTTGAACTTTTATTTATTGCATCAAAAATAATAAGAGAATTCAAACCATCTTTACCAGTCACTTTAGGTTTTTCTTTTTTCATTGCAACATTTGCAAAATGATCAATTTGATTAATTAATGTATCTTTACTTTTTTGAACTTTGAATTTTTTTTTATGAATATTATTCCACCAACTTCTCTCACTTTGATAGTACCAAAATTTCAAATTTGGAAATTGAACAGAGCCCTTAGTTCCTCCTATAAAATAAGATGATTGATCTGTTATTGGATAAGCAGGATTTTCACCTGCTGTTAATTCATAACTCCAAGGAGAAGTAATAGTATCAGATATATTTAAAGTACATAAAGCGCCTGACTTAAAAAATAGATTTACCGAAGCTGTATCTTCAACCTTATATTTTCTTATACTATTTGATTTAAAAGCCTGAACATATTTTACTGGGCCAAGTAAATAACAAATCATATCAATATCATGAACTAAATTAATACCTAATGGGCCACCACCATCACTAATTCTCCATTTTTCATTAAAATATTTTTTGTGTTTATAAAGCCAACATAAAATATTTGCAGATACAATTTTGCCAAGTTTTTTACCCTCTATTATCTTTTTTACTTTATTAACTATAGAATTATGTCTTCTATGATACCCTATTAATAAAGATGTTTTGTTTTTATTTGCGCTACTAATAATTTTTTTTGCTGATTTAATATTATCTGAAATAGGTTTTTCTAGCAAAACAGGTATTTTTGAATTTAAAAATTCTACAGTATCCGTTTCATGTAAAACATTTGGAGTTGCAACTACAACAGCATCAGGCTTATCATTTTCTAATAGAATTTTAGTATTTTTATATAGTGGAACTTTGAATTTTTTTGCAATTTCATTGCCTGTTTTTTTTATTTCTACAATTGAGTGAAGAGTAGCATTTTTAGATCTTTGGATTGCTTTAATATGCTGTAATCCCATTAAACCAATTCCGATAACTGAGATTTTTACTTTCTTAGGCACAAATCTATATCTTAGGTGATGCCAGCATCTATAATAAAATTCTGTTTAGTGCATCCTGAGGACACATCAGAAGAAAGATGAACAACTAAACTTGCAACATCAGCTGGTTTTAATTGCCTTTTCAAACATTGTTTATCAAGAATAAACTTTTTATATTTGGGCGTTAGCCAATGCTTTATTTGGCGTTCAGTAGCAATTGATCCTGGGGTAACAGAGTTGCATCTAATATTGTATTTACCAAATTCTCTTGCAAAAGATCTGGTTAAACCAATAACAGCTGATTTTGCTGTTTCGTAAGCAACTTTGTCTCCTTCTCCCAACATCCAGGAAACTGAACTTAAATTTACAATAGCTCCACTTTTTTTTTGAATCATACCTTTTAAAACAGCTTTAATAGTAAAGAAAAAATGTTTTAAGTTTACATCCATTCTATTGTTCCAATATTTTTCATCTACCTGTTTAGTTGAATGCCTATCATCATTGGCTGCATTATTTATTAAAATATCAATAGGCCCTTTTGATTTTATTATTTTTTTAATTATATTTTCTAATTTTTTAATTTTTAAAAGATTACATTCAATAAAGTGTGGAGCTTTAATCTTTTTTTTTTTTAAATTTGAAATTAATTTTTTGGACTCTTTTATATTTATATCCACAAAATAAACTTCGCAATCTTGCTCACAAAAATGCTCTACTATGGAAGCGCCTATTCCAGATCCTCCTCCTGTAATAAAAACTCTTTTATTTTTAAGGTCAAAATATTTTACTTTCATTTAAATCCTTTCCTCAGTTTTAGCATCAAATAATGAAATTTGTGTTAAATCAAAATATAATTTCGTGTTTTTTGATAATTCAATTTTTATTGTAGAAGGAAATTTAGCTAACACTTCTTGATTTTCATAATCAAATGTCATTATTTGCTCATGACCAATATACTCGCTTAAGTCGGCTCTTAGATTAATTTCAAAATCTCCCTCATTAGATTTTTTCGAGAATATATGTTCTGGTCTAATACCAAAATAAACTTCTTTGTTTTCTAAATTAGATTTTTCTTTAAAATCATATCCATTTATTGGAATTTCAAAATTTGAGCCATTAGCAACAAATGAAATTTGATTTGAACTTTGTTTTAAATTGCCTTTAATCAAATTCATTGATGGTGAACCAATAAAATCTGCCACAAATGTATTGCTAGGCTTGTTGTAAATATTTTCTGGCGTATCATTTTGTTGGATTACACCATGATTCATTATTGCAATATTGGTACCTAAACTCATAGCCTCAGTTTGGTCATGAGTAACATAAACTACAGTTGTTTTAAGCTGTTGATGGAGTTTTTTAATCTCTCTTCTCATTTCAACTCTTAATTTTGCATCAAGATTGGATAAAGGTTCATCAAATAAAAATATTCTAGGCTCTCTAACTAATGCTCTTCCAATAGCCACACGTTGTCTTTGACCTCCTGAAAGTTGCGAAGGTTTCCTTTCTAACAAAGCATCTACTTGCAAAAATTTTGAAACTTTTTGTAGCTGTTCCTCTATTTTTTCTTTTGATACTTTTGCTTGTTTAAGGCCAAATATCATATTTTCTCTGACATTCATGGATGGATACAAAGCATAAGACTGAAATACCATTGCAATATTTCGGTCTTTTGGTTCTACTTTGCTTACATTGTAATCATCTATATAAACATTACCCTCATTTATTGTTTCTAAACCAGCTATAATATTTAATAACGTTGACTTTCCACAGCCCGAAGGACCTAAAAGTACTAAGAAATTTCCTTCGTCTATTTCTAAATTAATTTTTCTTAAAACCTCTGTTGTTCCAAAATTTTTTGATAATTCATCAATTTTTAACGTTTTCATATTTATCCTTTTACTGCTCCTGAAGTTAATCCTCTTATAAAATATTTGCCTGCTAATACATAAACAATAAGGGTAGGAACACCAGCAATTATTGCTGAAGCCATATCTACATTATATTCCTTAACACTTGTGCTTGATAAAACCATATTATTTAATGCAACTTGAATTGGTGCCGCCTCTCCAAATGAAAAAGTTGATCCAAATAAAAAATCATTCCATATTTGTGTAAATTGCCAAATAACTGTTACTACTATAATTGGTGCTGATATAGGAAGCAAAATTTTGAAAAATATTTTAAAAAATCCAGCTCCATCTATTCTTGCAGCTTTTACTAATTCTGTTGGAACAGAAATATAATAATTTCTAAAAAATAAAGTTGTAAATGGAATTCCATAAACTGTGTGGACTAATACAAGTCCAATTACTGAGTTGGATATTCCTAAAACACCAAGAGTTCTAGCCATTGGCAATAAGATTGCTTGGAATGGTATAAAACAACCAAATAATAAAAAAAGAAATACCCATTGGTCTCCTTTAAATCTCCATTTTGTTAAAACATATCCTGTCATTGCTCCAATAAATGTTGAAAAAAATACAGCTGGAACAACCATCTTAATTGAATTCCAAAAGTATGGTTTTAAAAATGTATCACCAGCTCCATATCCTCTACCTCCCCAAGCAACAGCCCAAGAGTCAAAGTTTAATCCACTTGGCCAGGTTAATAATGTACCTTGGCGAATTTCCTCCATTGTTTTTAATGAAGTTACAATCATTACGTATAATGGAAATATAAAATACAAAGCAAAAAGTATTAGTACTAAGTATAAAAACCATCTTAAGAACATGTTTGTATATTTAGATCTCTGCTCAAGTTGCTTATAAGAAGTGTGTATCTTATCTTGCATTTTCTCTCCTCAACTCAGAATATAAGTATGGTATTATTACCGCTGCTACTGCCATAAACATCATCATTGCACTTGCAGCTGATAAACCAACTTGACTTTTATGAAAAGCAGTTTGAGTCATATATAATGCAGGCATAGTTGTGGATATTCCTGGACCACCCTGTGTTAACGCAACTATTAGATCATAACTTTTAATTGATATATGAACTAAAATTACAAAACTTGTAAAAAATACTGGTCTCATCATTGGAAGTAATATTTTCCAATAAACTGTGAACAGATTTGCTCCATCTATTTTAGCTGCTTTAACAATTTCATCTTCAACTGATCTCAATCCAGCTAAAAATAATGCCATTACAAAACCAGCAGATTGCCAGACACCCGCAATTACGATGGTATAAATGGCCATTTCCCGATTAACCAACCAATCAAATGTAAAGTTTTCAAATCCCCAATCAATAAACATTTTTTGGATACCAAGAGTTGGATTTAAAATCCATTTCCATGCAGTACCTGTTACAATGAAAGATAAAGCCATAGGGTAAAGGTAAATTGTTCTTAAAACACCCTCTGCTCTAATTTTTTGATCCAAAAATATTGCAAGAATAATTCCAATTACCACACAGAAGATTAAAAATAATGCAGTAAAAATAAGTAAATTATCTACAGCTATTAGCCACTTTCTTGACCCCCAAAGTTTAACATACTGGCCAACACCCCATAATTCATATTTGGGTAAAATTTTTGAATTAGTAAAAGATATATATAAAGTCCAAAGCACAAAACCATATACAAACCAACCAATTAATCCAACAGCAGGCGCCATTACAATTTTTGGTAAGTTTTTTTCCAACCACTTGAACATTATAAATATTTTTTAATTTTGATTAAAAAAAAAGGCCACCTAAAAATTAGGTGGCCTCAATTTTTATTTTTTACATATTATCTAATACAGAATCAGCTAAAGCATTTGCAGCATCAACAGATGACATATCAGAATTAAAGTGTTCTGTTATTACATCTTGAAGTGCAGCTTTCATAGTATTGCCTTGAGCCATTCCATGAGCAAAACTTGGTACTAAACCACCACTAGCACCCGCAGTTTTAATGTCAGAATTTGAGGTTTTTGCACATTTATCAAATTCATCCATAGAAACATCTAATCTTGCTGGAATTGATCCTTTGTAAAGGTTAAAAACTTTTTGGAAGTTTTTACCCATCATTAACTTAGCTAATAATTTTTGACCTTCTTGTTTGTCTGGGTCACTTGTTTTATAGAATATAAAGCTATCTACATTGTACAAGTATCCATTATTAGAAGGTGTTGGAGCGCAATAGTAATCTACACCTGGAACTTTTCCAGCAGCAGTAAATTCACCTTTTGCCCAGTCACCCATAATTTGGAAACCAGCTTTTCCTTCAATAACCATTCCAGTAGCAACGTTCCAATCTCTTCCTGGGCTACCTTCATCTGTGAACCCTTGAAGTTTTCTCATTTGATCAAAAACTTTAACTGTTGTTTCACTTCTTAAACAAGTTTCTTTAAGATCAACATAGCAGTTTTTATAATAGTTGTTTCCACCTATACCCATAGCTACTGCTTCGAATACAGTTGCATCTTGCCAAGCTTGACCACCATGTGCAAATGGAATTACACCAGCTGCTTGTAGTTTTTCTGCTGCTGCATTTAATTCATCCCATGATGTTGGAACCGAAATTCCATTAGCATCGAAGACTGCTTTGTTTGCCCACATCCAGTCAATTCTGTGAATGTTTACTGGAGCTGCACAATATGGACCACTATTATTTTGACATTTGTGAACTGCTGCAATCATCGGATCTAATAAATTATCCCAACCCTCTGACTGTGCAATTGGATCAATGTTATAAGGAGCAACTACACCTTCTTGATCGTATTCTTGAATTGTTGGTCCTTTAATTTGAGAAGCTGACGGAGGATCTCCTGCAACTATTCTTGCTTTTAAAGCAACATTAGCAGCATCTCCACCACCACCTGTTACTGGCATATCTAGCCACTCACCACCGTTAGCAGCGAAATCATCTTTTAATACTTTAAGAGCAGCAGCTTCACCACCTGATGTCCACCAGTGCAAAACCTCAATTTTTGGTCCAGCAATAGAAGAAGTAGATGTGAATGCAAATGCTATTAAAGCAATTAACATTTTTTTCATATATTTCCCTCTTATTTGTTAAATTAAGTTAACTTAAAAAAATCGAGTATAGATTGTTTTGGGGTAAGTCTACAATAAAAAAAAATTACAACCTATAATTGATTTTAGAAAATTGAATAAATTTTTTAATCACTGTTATTTAAGGAAATTCTTTTTAAAACTTTTTTAAAATTCTAAATTGTATTTTAATAAATAGATTTCCTACCCAACCTTGCCGCACCTCTTACACCACTAGCATCACCGTATTTTGGTTTTAGAAATACACCTTCGTATTCTCTTCCGGTTACAAATTTCCTTACGATGGTTTCAATTTCACTCAAAAAATCAATTTCATTTGAAACACCTCCTCCAAATACAAAACAATCAGGGTCAAGAATATTTATTATGTTTGACAATGACATAGCTAAATTTAATTTAAAATTATCAATTAAATCTTCAGCATCTAGATCATGCTTTCTATATAATTCAAAAATTTGATTTGTCTTTAAGTTCTTTTTAAATTTTTTGTTAAATTTTTTTGCTAAACTTAAACCTGACATAAAACTCTCAATCTCACCTTCTCTTAGATTGGTAGACTCAAAGTTTTCTTTTTTTGCTATTAAATGGGTAATTTGGTTATGTCCCCACTCACCAGCTACTCCATTTGGTCCAGAAACAATTTTTTTATCTATTACCAAACCACCACCAACACCTGATCCAATTATAATTCCATAAACAATTTTATAGTGTTTTCCTGAGCCATCTAAAGCCTCTGACAAAGCAAAGCAATTTGCATCGTTTTCACAAAATACTTCTTTGCCTAATTCTTTTCTCAAATCATTTTGAAATGGTTTTTTTTCTAACCAATAACAATTTGGTGCATTCTTAACTAATCCAGTTTGAGGAGAATGTACGCCAGGATGACAAACACCAATTGGCAATTCTTTATTAAATTCTTTTTCTAACTTCTTATCTATTTCTTTTATAGTTTTTATAATTTGAAAATAATCTTTAGGACAATCTGTTCGGTCACGATTACTTTCATTACCATTTTCATCTAACACCACACTTTCTATTTTTGTGGCGCCAACATCAATTCCTATTTGCATAACTAATAAGTTGCTCTTCCACCACTTAAATCAAATACTGCAGCTGTTGAAAAAGAATTTTCTTCACTTGATAACCAAGTCACTAGAGATGCTAATTCATCTACTTTAGCAAATTTATTTCTAGGAATTTTAGATAACATATAATTTATATGTTCTTCAGTCATTTGATCAAATATTCTTGTTTTTGCTGCAGCAGGGGTTACACAATTTACTGCTATGTTTTTTAATGCTAACTCTTTTCCAAGCGATTTAGTTAAACCTATAACTCCAGCTTTAGATGTGCTATATGCACTGGCATTAGGATTGCCTTCTTTTCCAGCAATAGAGGCAATATTTACAATTCTTCCATAATTATTCTTTATCATGTAGGGAGTAACTGCTTTACAGCAATAAAATACTGCATTTAAATTTAGATTTATAACTTTTTTCCATTCATCAAGTGGATAATCAACTACTGTAGTATTTTTACCTGCTACTCCCGCATTATTTATAAAAATATCGATTTTTTTGTGATTTTTTTCAATATCAGCTAAATTTTTCTTTATACTTTCATAATTTCCAACATCTACAATTTGGTATGAAACCTTATCTGAATTAATTTTTTTTATTGCAGTTTTAATTGCCTCTTCATCTATATCCCAAATTACAACGCTTGCTCCTGACTCTATGAATCTTTCAGTTATAGCTAATCCAAAACCTTGTGCTCCTCCTGTAACAACTGCAACTCTATTTTTTAAGTCGAAATTGATCATATTAATTTTTCTGTTTTTTTGTTCTTAATAAAGGAAAAGCCAACGCAATTAAAGATAAAATAAAAAATGTTAAAGCTATTGGTCTAGTTAAGAACATGAGCCAATTTCCATCAAATATAACTAAAGATTGTCTTAAAGTTCCCTCAACTAGTTCTCCTAAAATTAACCCTATAATTACTGGGACCACTGAAAATCCAAATCTTCTCATAAAAAATCCAAGCACACCAAAGAATAACATAATCCAGACATCAATTATTGACTGGCTTAAAGAATAAGTTCCACAAACAGATACAGCAAATATCATAGGCCATAGAATTTTGTTAGGAACAAGAGTTATCCTCGCAAATAATTTAGCGCCAAAAAATCCAAATATAAAAAATAAAACATTTGCTATTAACATGGCTCCAAAAATTCCATATAAAAAGTCTGGCTGTTCTCTAAACAAGTCTGGACCAGGTCTAACACCATGAATAATTAAACCAGTTAATATTACTGCTGTTGTAGCACTTCCAGGAATTCCAAGAGCTAAAGTTGGAACCATTGCGCCCCCAGTAGCAGCATTATTGGCAGCTTCTGCTCCAGCAATTCCTTCTATTGATCCTTTGCCAAATTCTTCTGGTTCTTTAGAAAATCTTTTTGCCTCTGAATAACCAATTAAGGATGCAACTGTTCCTCCCTCTGCTGGTAAAACACCAATGAAAGACCCTATGCCACTTGATCTAAAAATTGTTTTCCATGTTTTTTTATAATCATCTAGAGATGGAAGTTTTACTGCTTTAAGTGCAACTCTTTTGAAAACTTGATCAAGAAGTGTGGACTGGGTTAACATTTCGCTTATAGCAAATAAACCAACTACTACAGGAATAAATCCAATACCAACCGAAAGTTCATTAATCCCATAAGTAAATCTATCAATTGAAGTCATAAAGTCTTTTCCAATAGTAGAAATTAAAATTCCAAACGCACCAGCTATTAAATTTTTAATTGGACTTCCCTCACCAATTGATGCGAGCATTGTTAAACCAAAAATAGCTAAAGCAAAATATTCTGGTTGGCCAAATTCATAAGCAAGTTTAGCTAATACAGGTGCAAAAAATACCAAAACTATTACACTAAATATTCCACCCACTGTACTTGAAACTGTTGCCATACCTAAAGCTCTTCCTGCCTCTCCCTTTTGAGCTAAAGGATAACCATCTAGACAAGTGGCTGCTGCGGCTGGAGTTCCAGGAGTATTTATTAAAACTGCAGTGATTGCACCACCATATGTTCCAGCGCAATAAATTGATGTTAAAAGAACTATTGCCGAAAGAGGGTCCAGAGTCATGGTAAATGGTAAAATTAATGCTCCACCAGTTGTAGGACCTAATCCTGGTAGAACACCTAAGATTAATCCAAATAAAGTTCCAAAAAGCAAGACAATTAATAACTTGGAACTAAATAAAGGCGCCATCATTAATAAAAGATTTTCCATACTAGTAATAATAAAGGTTTGTAATTATTCCTGGAGGAAATCTAAGACCCAGTATCATTTCGAAAAATATAAAAACTACTAGTGGAAATATAATTCCAACCAATATTAAATAAAAAACTCTTTTTTCACCCCAATTGTAAGAAACAAATATTGAAAGAACTGAAATAGCTAAAAAAAAATCTAATGTTTTAGATATTATAACAAATAAAATAAAACTTAAGATTGTTAAAAAAAATGGTTTTGGAAGTTTTTTTTCTTTTTTCCAGGGATTTTTGAATGATAGATAATAAATAATTGTTGTTAAAAACATTATCAATACCAACAATCCTTTTGGGAACGTTGCAGGCTGAATACCTCTATTTAAGATTGGTGGAACCTTATCAAAAGTAAAAGTGGAAATTAATAATATTGTAGAAAAAAAAATTATTACAAAAAATACTTTAAATTCGTCTTTAAAAAAAAAGGGCAAACTTTTGTTTGCCCTTTTTTTATTTTGTACATTATTCATAAAAAAAATGTACTTTCTTATGACTAATTAATGTAACCCAAAGCTTTAAGTTGAGCGGTCATTTCTGCAAGCATCACTTCCATTTGCTTACCCCACTCATCAGCTCCAACAACACTAGTTGAATCAAGTCCGATGTCAGTTAAAAAGCTTTGAAAATATTTATGCTCCATAGCTTTTATCATAGCATCTTCCAATTGTTTCTTTCTGTCAGCTGGAACGCCTTTTCTTGTTACAAATCCTCTAACAGTTGATAACACAACTGGTATTCCAAGCTCTGTAGCAGTAGGAACATTACTTAATTTTTCCATTCTGTTACTTGCAAGAACAACTGAAACACATAATGTTCCATCTTCAATTTCAGTAACTGCTTCACCTAAGTTTAAAACACCTACATCAATATCTCCTTTGATAAGGTTAGTTTTAATTGGACCAACACCTTTATAAGGAACAATTGTTGGGTCTGTTAATTTTCCTTTTTTTGTAAAAGCAATCGCACTTACATCATCAATACCACCAACATGAGTAGTACCATATTTTAATGATTTTGATTTTTGAGCGCTAATAAATTTTTTAGCATCTTTAATATCATTTTTACAATTTACGACAAATAATTGAGGATCATCAGTTCCTCTAGCAAGTGGTTGCATATCACTTAGTTT
>CACGYL010000017.1 GCA_902577285.1 uncultured Pelagibacteraceae bacterium
TTAAAAAAATTCAACTGTTACAATGGTAACTATTTTTAATTTCAACTAACGCGTGTTTTATTTTCTTGTCCCGAAATCTCTTCTCAATACATCAACATAAACAGCTAGTACTATAATTGATCCAATTAATACTTGTTGCCAAAATGAACTCACATCCATCAAATTAAGACCATTTCTTAAAATTCCCATTATCATCACTCCTGCAAAAACGCCTAAAACAGTGCCTCTTCCTCCAAAAAAACTAGCGCCTCCGATAATACATGCTGCAATAGCGTCTAATTCAGACTGTAATCCTGCATTTGGATAACCTGAGTCTGTTCGACCAGCTAGAATTAAAGCTCCAATACCAGATAAAAAACCACAAAGCGAATAAACTATTACAAGAATTTTATTTACATTAATACCTGAGGCTCTTGCTGCATTTGGATTTCCACCAATTGCATATATCCATTTCCCTGTCCGAGTTTTGTTCATGAATATCCAAAATATTATATAGACAATTGCAATAAGAACTAAACTAACAGGAAGGTATTGCGACTTTTCTAAACCAAGCCAAGTTAAATCAATTCTTCCATGCCCAAGGTATCTCACTTCATCTGTGAAGCCACTTATTGGAGTTCCGCCAGAAATTAAATTACCTGTGCCTCTAAATATATATAATGTACCTAGTGTCATTATAAACGGATGAGGCATCCTTAGTAATGTAATCCCTAAACCATTAAATAACCCACATAGAAATCCAGCTATAAGAGGTGTGATAACAACAATATACCATGGAGCACCAGCCTTAGCGACAATTGCAAGTATCATTAGTGACAACATCATTATAGATCCAACTGAAAGATCTATACCAGCAGTTACAATCACCATAAATACTCCTAAAGCTAGCATTGACTGCCAAGATATTTGTTTGAAAACATTTGTTACATTTCTCCATGATAAAAAAACATCAGGTTGAAGAAAATGCATAACAACTATCATTATAACTAATAATAATAATATTCCGTATTTCTCAAAATAAGGAATGAGTTTTAGATATAAAGAGTCTTTATCTTGATCTTTTGAGTCCATGATTATTTTTTACCCATTATCCATCCAATAACTTCATCTCTTGAAGTGTTTGATAATTCAGATTCTGCAAAATTCGTTCCTTGAAACAATGCCATTACTCGGTCACAAACTGCAAAAATATCATCCATTCTATGACTGATCACAATTACGCCTACGCCAGTTTTTTTCAGACTATTTATTAAATCCAAAACCTTACCAACTTCTTTAATAGCTAATGCTGCTGTTGGTTCGTCCATAATCACTACTTTTGCATTGAATGCTGTTGATCTTGCAATTGCAACTGCTTGTCTTTGTCCACCTGAAAGTTCCTCGACTTTTTGATCTGCACTCTTTACATTTATTTTAAGTTTGCCTAGATGTGCTTCTGTAAGTTCTTTTATTTTTTTATAATCAAGAAACTTTAATAATCCCAAATTAGTCGTTGGTTCACGGCCTAAAAAAATATTTTCGCCTATTGGAAGATTGCCTGCTAAAGCTAAATCTTGATAAACCATTTCTAAACCTAAGTTTTGAGAATCTCTGGGACTTTCTAAAACTTTTTCTTTTCCTTCAAAATGTAAAGAGCCAGCACTTGGTTTATATAGCCCAGACAAAACCTTCATTAATGTTGTTTTTCCTGCTCCATTGTCTCCTACAACTCCTAAGCATTCACCTGCATGAATTTTAAGGTTTACATTTTCAAGAGCAGTAATTGTGCCAAAGTATTTTGTAACATTTTTAGCTTCTAATAATAATTGATTGGAAGATGACATAATCTAAGAAAATATAAAAAAATCAGTTAATTGCAACTGGTTTTGAGGCTAAGAGTTTTACAGTTTTTCTTTGAGCTCTTTTACAGAATTTAGGTGGCATATTTTTTAAAATAAGCTTCATATCTTTCAAAACTATTTCACCCATATTATAAAAAGCTTCTTCTAAAGCACCAGCTCTATGAGCAGAAAATAGTGTATTTTTTAACTTTCTTATTGGATCATTTTTTTTTACTGGTTCATCAGGAAAGACATCAGTTGCGACATAAATATCTCCCTTTTTAATTCTCTTAATCAAATCTTTAAAATTAACTATTGCTGCTCTACTCATTAAAATAAAAACAGTGCCAGATTTCATTTTATTTAATAATTTCTTATCAATTAAATGTTTATTCTTTTTGGTGATTGTGGCTAATACATAAATTACTTCACAACTACTAAACATTTTATTCAAATTAATTGGGTTAAATCCGATTTTTTTTATTTTATTTTTAGGTATCCATGGATCATATACATTAATATTTTTTGAGAATGGCAAAAGTAAAGGATATAAAGATTTTGCTAAGTCTCCAAACCCTATTAACCCAATTTTTTTATTTGTCAGAAGTGAAGCTTGTAAATTACTTTCTAAACCATATTTCTCTTTATATTTAATAAAATCAAAATGTGCATTGTGAATATTTCTTAAAAGAGACAATGTCATACCTAAAGCTATTTCAGCTACGGGCTTTGAAAATACTGGTGAAGTTGCAATAACATGAATATTTTTTTTGAAACAATAATCATAGTCTAAATTATCCATAAAATTACTTTCTACATTTATAATACATTTTAATTTTGATGCTTTAGACAACAAATTTTTATCTAAATTCGGTTGACCCATGATAAATGTTGCCTTGCCAATATTATTTTCATAAAAATTTTTTTTATTTTTTTTTGGAGCAACTATTATTTTATATTTGGTTTTTAGTTCTTTTAATTTTGTCTTAGTAAAAATTAAATCCAAAGTTCTTGGATAGGGATCAGAAATTACAATAGGTTTAACCATATCTTTGCTCTATCTAATTATTTTTCTTATATCAATATTTGTAAACTTTTTTGGTTTAACACAGTCAGTATTTATTGATTGATTAACACCAGACTTAGAAGCTTTCATAATTGAAGTAATTATATCAAGGACATGCAAAGAAATTTCACCATTGCATAAATGTTTCCTTTTTTTTTCGATTGAATAAGCCATTTCTGAAAGTCCTGCGCCTCTATAGTTTGCATTAGTTGGAGCTTCATTTGCTCTTGAACTTTGTGTTCTTATATTAATTTTACCTAAATGCATTTTTGTAGTTTTAAATTCTTTCCAATTATCTCCAAGTTTTTTGCATGTGAATACTGATCCTCCAAACATATTTGGATCAGGGACAATCATTGAACCTTTTTCACCATATAGCTCAATATGATTTCTTTGGTGAGCAATGACATCAAAAGATAACGTCAATCTAATTACTGTGTTATTTTTAAACGTGATTGTAGATAGATAAGTTGTTGGGCAATTAACTTTAAATTTTCTACCTTTTTTTGGCCCAATTCCAATTGTTCTGTATTTTGAACCATTTATTATTCTCCCACTAACTTTCTTTGCAGGTCCTAAAAGGTTTACTAAAGCTGTAATGTAATATGGTCCCATATCAATTACAGGACCTCCTTCAAGTTTTGCAAACCATGGTTCTGGATTGGGGTGATATGATTGAATTCCAGGAAAGGCAAAAACAGCATTACCTAATTTTATTTTTCCAATTATATTTTTTTCTACTAGCTCTTTTGATTTTTGAATTCCACCTCCTAAAAATGTATCTGGTGCATTACCAAGATATAACTTTTTCCTTCTAGAAATTTTTAAAAGTTCTTTTCCATCCTTTAAATTAATTGCCAATGGTTTCTCTGAGTAAACATGTTTACCATTTAATAAAGCTTTCTTTGAAATTTCGTAATGAGCTTTTGGGATAGTTAAATTTAAAATAATTTCTACTTCTTGATCTTTTAGAATTTCATTTACACTTAAAAATTTGATTCCATACTCTTTAGAACATTTTCTTGCAGCTTTTAAATTAATATCTGCGCATTTAATTATTTTGATATTATTAAAATATTTCTCTGCTCTAAAATAAGTTTCTGCAATATGTCCACAACCAATAAGACCAACTTTGAAAACTTTATTCATATAAGGAAATCAGACACCTTGTCTTTGTTTTGCTTTACCTTCTTTATGAAGTTTTAAAGCTTCCTCATTTTCTTTCGTTGTTGGTATTTCAAGCGTAGGACTTTCCCAGTAAGCTGAACCTTCAAGCCATTCGTAACTATGAGTTTTTATTGATATTACATATGTTACATCTGATTTTTTAGCTCTTTTAAATGCTTCCTCTAATTCTGAAATAGTGGAAACATGTTCAGATTTTGCACCCATGCTAGCTGCGTGTTGAGCAAAATTTACTTCTTTAAAATTTTGAATATTAGATGAATTAAATAAGCAATTAAATTCTTTTCCACCCTTAAACAATTGAAGTCTATTTATAACTGCATGACCTCCATTATCACAAACAATTATTATTAATTTGTTATTTGTTAAAACTGAAGAATAGATGTCTGAATTGTTAAGCAAATAAGAACCATCTCCTACAAAAGCTATTACATCTTTGTCAGGATTTGCCATCTTAATTCCCAGCGCACCAGAAATTTCATAACTCATGCAACTAAAACCCCATTCAGTTTCATGCGTATTTAGCTCTTTTGGTCTCCAGACTTGGACTACCTCACCAACCAATCCACCAGCAGCAGTAACTGCTATATCTGTTGGATCTGAATTTCGATAAATTGCCCCTACGGCATGTGCATAGTTTGGTGTTTCTTGGTTTGTTGGACCGCTTTCTTTATCAACATACTCATTCCAAGATTTAAGTTCATCTTGTGATTTTTTATGCCAACTGTCAGGAGATTTCCAATTTCCTAAAGAATTTGATAACTCTGATAAACAAACTTTAGCATCTCCAATAACTGCCTCGGCTAAATGTTTGTTTGCATCATGTCTTGCAATATTAATTGAAACCAATTTAAATTCAGGGTTTTCAAAATTAGCCCACGAACCTGTTGTAAAATCTGCCAATTTCGTACCAACACAAATAGCTAAATCAGTTTCTTTTGCTAAGTTATTTGCGGCTCTACCACCAAGGCCTCCTATTGGTCCAAGAAAATGAGAATGATCTCTTTTCATTGTTGAGTATCCCATCACTGTTTGTGTAACTGGTATGTTATGTTTTATGGCAAAACTTCCTAATTCATCCATTGCATCTGAATAGAAAACACCTCCCCCAGAAATAATAATTGGTTTTTTTGATTTTTTAATTTTTTCCATTGCTTGTTTAATTTGAAAATCATCTGGTTTAGGTCGTCTTATATTATGTATTCTTTCTTTAAAAAATTCCTCTGGATAATCAAATATTTCTCCTTGCACGTCTTGACATAAAGATAAACACGCTGGACCAGTATCTGCAGGATCAAGCATTGTTTGAATTGCTTGTGGAAGAGATTGTATTATTTGTTCAGGTCTTGTAATTCTATCAAAATATTTTGTAACTGGTTTAAAAGAGTCGTTTGCTGTCATTCCTGGATTTGAAAAATGCTCTACTTGCTGTAGTACAGGATCTGGCATTCTATTTGCATAAGTATCTCCAGGTAAAAATAAAATAGGCAATCTATTACTCATCGCTACTGCAGACGCAGTGACTAAATTTGTAGATCCAGGCCCAACAGAACTTGTTGCAATAAAAATTTGTTTTCTTCTTTTAGCTCTTGCAAAAGCAATGCCTGTTAAAGCCATATTTTGTTCATGGTGCCCTCTATAAGTTGGAAGTTTATCCTTATTTTCTTCTAATGCTTGACCTATGCACGCAACATTCCCATGACCAAAAATACCAAATGCCCCTGGAAATAAAGGCTCAACTTTACCATCTATATAGATTTTTTGAGCTATTAGATGTTTAACTAAAGCATGAGCGCAAGTAAGCTTTATTTTTTTCATTTTTCTAGTTATATTCTCCTCAGAAATTCAACTAATAAACCATAAAATAAAAATTATGTATAGCAAATTTGGACAATTCATTGATGGTAAATGGCAACCATCTCAAAATAATGAAACTTACGATGTGTTAAATCCAGCAACTGAAGAAGTAATTGGCAAAGCATCAAAAGCTGGTGAAGAAGATGTAAATAAAGCTCTTAAGTCAGCTGAAAAAGGTCTTGAAGTTTGGAGAAATATTCCGCCTTGGCAAAGATCAAAAATTATAAGAAAAATTGCAGATCTTATGCGAGAGAGAACTGATGTACTAGCAAAATGGCTTACATTGGAAGTTGGAAAACCTTTATCAGAAGCTAAAGGAGAAGTCGGAGGCGCAGCAGATATTTTTGAATGGAATTCTGAAGAAACAAAAAGGATATATGGTCAGATTGTTGAAAGCAGATTTGAACACACAAGAATGTATGTAAAATATGAACCTGTTGGTGTTGTTGCAGGATTAATACCATGGAATTTTCCGATAGTTTTATCTTCTAGAAAAATTTCAACTGCCTTAGCAGCTGGGTGCTCAGTTATATGTAAGCCAGATGTTATTACTCCAGGTAGTGTAATGGAACTAATGAATATTATAAATGATGCAGGAGTTCCTCCAGGTGTTGTTAATTTATTATCGGGTGATCCAGCACAAATTTCATCACAACTTATATCTTCTGATATAGTTAAAAAAGTTTCTATTACTGGATCGACTAGAGTAGGTAAACTTATTTTAAAGCAAGCAGCTGAGAAAGTTCAAAGAGTAACAATGGAATTAAGTGGTCACTCACCTTTTATAGTTTTTGATGATGTAGATATAAATAAAGTTACAGATATGGCAATAACGGCAAAATTTAGAAACAACGGCCAAGTTTGCATATCACCAGCAAGATTTTATATCCATGAAAAGAAAAAAGATGAGTTTGCAAAAACATTAGTTGAAAAAGTTTCTAAACTTAAAATTGGTAATGGAATGGATGACGACACAATATTAGGTCCATTAACAACAGAAAAGAGATTGAATGAAATAGAGGCATTAGTCGAGAAAACAAAAAAAGAAGGAGCAACTGTTTTATGTGGTGGAAAGAGACCATCAGGTTTTAATAAAGGATATTTTTATGAACCTACTATTTTTGACAATGTTCAAGATAACTTTACAATTGCAAAAGAAGAACCTTTTGGACCATTAGTTCCACTACTTACGTTTAAAGATACAGATGAAGTTGTTAAAAGAGCTAACGACAATGACTTAGGTTTGGCAAGCTATATTTATACAAATTCTTTAGAAAAAGCTCACAAAGTCTCAGAAAAAATGGAAACTGGAACATGTGCAGTAAATCATCCTACTATTGCGTTTGCAGAAGTTCCTTTTGGAGGTATCAAACAGACAGGTTATGGAAGAGAGGGTGGATCAATGGCTATCAAGGATTATTTAAATATTAAATATACTCATTTTGGTCTTAATTATTAATGAGAAAAAATAAGGTTAAACAAATGATGGCTGAAGGAAAGCCAGTTGTTAATGGCTGGTTACAAATACCCAGCACAGTATCTGCAGAAGTTATGGCGCATCAAGGTTGGGACTCCCTTACTGTAGATATGCAACATGGACTTGTTGATTACACAAACGCACTTCCAATGCTTCAAACAATTTCTTCAACTGATGTAACGCCTCTTGCAAGAGTAAATTGGAATGAACCAGGACAAATAATGAAAATTTTAGACGCTGGTTGTTATGGAATAATTTGCCCTATGGTAAGCAATAAAGAAGAGGCAGAAAGATTTGTACAAGCATGCATGTATCCTCCAAGAGGATATAGAAGTTTTGGCCCAGTTAGAGGATTAATTTATGGTGGTGCTGATTACGCTGACCATGCAAATGATGAAATTTTAAAATTAGCTATGATTGAAACAAAAGAGTCATTAGATAAATTAGATGAGATTATGTCTACTGACGGTGTGGATGGGATATATATTGGTCCAGCTGACTTAAGTTTAGCAATTGGAGAAAAGCCTGGCTTTGACAGAGCAGAGGACACAAAAGCGTACTCAGAAATATTAAGAATATTGGAGCATGCCAAAAAACATAATATCTTTGCAGGAATACATAATGGAACAACTGAGTATGCTCAAAAAATGATTGATAAAGGTTTTAATTTTGTGACTATAGGAGCTGATCAAAGAGCAATGAGTGCTGGTGCTAAAGCGATTGTAGAAAAAATGAAGGGCTCAATAAATAAAAAAGAATCTGAAACTTATTAATCTAGTTTATCAAGAAAGGACTCAAACTCTTTTTTATTTAAATTTGAAGACTGTTTTTTTCCTGGAAATTTTCCAGCCATAGAATCTTTTTTAAATGCCTTGAGAGCTCGAATTCTCTCAATTTTTATTTCATTTTTTAATTTTAATAAATTCCCATAAGCTTTTGAATGTCTTGGAGGGTTTAAAGTATCTCCACATATGTCTTCCATGAACAAATACATTACATCTGCTTTTTTTCCTGAACCTAAAGAAACTGTTACTATATTTGTTCTTTTAGAGATTTCTCCCATAACATTTTCTGGGATAACTTCACATTCAGCAGAAAAGGCTCCCGCATTTTCCAATCTTTTAAATTTTAAAAAAAGGTTGTGTGCCTCCTCACTATTTTTTCCTACTGCTCTTAATCCACCAATCCACGTAGATTTTCTTGGAACTAAACCAAGATGCCCCATAACTGGAACATCTTCATTAGCCAACATCTCTACTATTTTCATGCTTCTAGGAGTCATTACAGCGTCAGCTCCATTTTCTAAAGCTTCAAATGCTCCTCTCATTATATCATCTGAGGTGACAAACTTATTTAATACTAGTGCAGCAGTTAAAAATAGATTCTTTGATCCCTGTCTCACCTGTTTTACATTAAAAGCATTGCAGATAATCATGTCAAATCCAGCTTTCTCTGCGGCCTCAGCTTCATCTAGTGTATTAGCTGTGACTTGAGTAAATTTTTTTTTTCCTTTTGCCTTTTTGAGATCATCAACTGTGAGAGATCTGATGGCAGGTTGAGCAGCCCAAGTATAAATCTTTTTCATTTTATATTTTTTAATTCTTTATAAATATTATTCACTCTATGTACTTCTTGTGCAATATTAAAGTATCCCTCATATTCAATTTCATCAGGCGATACGTCAAAATGATAATGTCCAGCGTCATTTTTATGCTCATATGAGTGGAAGTGAGTATGCTCTCCAGACTCTCTTAAATTTAATTCTCCGCCCGTTGGATCACCAGTCCATAAAACAGTATAGCATTGTAATTTTGGTCCAACAGGCTCATAAAATTGTAGAAAATCTTTTGTGCATTTCATCAATTGTGGATCATAATATTCATGTTTTATATCCTTATAATCTGGTTGTACGTGTGATCTTATTTTTCCATTCAAAACTCTAAATACACCAGCAAGAGCAATATGATTTTTATACCCAATTTTAAGATTGTCAGAAAGTGATGTTCTAATTGATTGAGGTAATGAACCTTGATTTCCGGTTCTTTTTTTTATGTTTAAATAAATAACTTTTCCTTTTACACCATCTGAATAATAAATGTTACCAAGCCCACCATGTTTGCTTGCAGTATAGTCCTCTACTATACATTCTTTATCTTTTCCTACTCTGGCAATTAGAGACTTATTTTCTTTTGTTATTAAGTTTTCATTTATAACTAGTTCTCCACAGTGTCCATCGAGGCAAGACATTGCTCCAGATCCTGCTCCAAGTGCATACGATTTTTCTGATCCAATCATTTTTGAGATTTCAGAATAATCAAATTCAGTTCCAAGATATTTAGGATCGTGCATGTAGGGCTCTCCCCCTACATCGATTATCCTTTGATTGCCACTTATACCTTCAGACGGACAATCCCAATTTCTTAAATTTGGGCAATCAATTACTTCTGCTTTCACACTGTCATAATTCTTTGACAGACCTTTTTCTAATGCGTTAGATATTTCTTTTAACTCAAATTTTTTGAAAATTCCTTTTTCTATTTTTAATTTCATATATTAATTAGTTACATAATATATTGCATAATTTTTTTACATAAATATATTTCGATTTTAAATATGAATAATAAAGATTTAAAAGTTGCAGTTCTTGGTGCAGGAGCAATGGGTTGTCTATTTGGAGGTCTTCTAGCAGAAAAAGGTCTTAATGTAACGCTCATTGATGTTTGGAAAGAGCATGTTGATGAAATTAATAAAAATGGTCTAAAAATGGATGGCCATGGTGGTGATAGATTTATAAAAATACCTGCAACATCAGATCCATCTACAATTGGAAAAGTTGATGCTGTAATAGTAATGTGTAAAGCAACAGCTCTAGAACCTGCTTTAAAAAGTATTAAAAACATTATTAGAGATAAAACAGTTTTTATGTCTTTTCAAAATGGAATTGGACATGAAGCTATAATTAAAAGTATTGTTGGCGATGAAAAAGTAATTGGAGGAACAACAACTCAAGCATCAAATATCTTAGGCCCTGGTCATATTATGAATCATGCAGCTTTACCTTCTTGGATTGGAGAATATGATGGTGGAATAACAGATAGAATAACAGAAATTGCAGACACATTTACTGCGCATAATTTAGAAATGATTGCAGCTGAGGATGTAAAAAAAAGAAAATGGATGAAACTTTTTGCCTTAACCGCAATTGGCCCACTTTCAGCTATTTTTGATCTTCATCATACTGATCTTTACATAAATAATAATGCCAATGACATATCTAGAAGTTTGGGTAAAGAGATTATTTTAGAAACTAGAGAAGTTGCTTTAGCAGATGGCGTTAATGTTTCTGAAGATGAGTGTTTATTTATGTTTAATAAAATTGTTGATTCAAAACAAACTAACAAGTCCTCAATGGCTTTTGATGTACTTTACAAAAGAAAAACTGAAATTGATTTTATAAGTGGAGCTGTATCTAAAATAGGAAAAAAACATGGAATAGCCACACCTTTAAATGATCTTATGTACAAAATGATTAGAGTAAAAGAGGGTATGTACAGCTAAATGCTGAAAATTAACAAACTAAAAAAAATTAAATCAAACTTCCCAGTCATTGTTGGAGAACAAATAATCAGTAAAAAAGTCTGCAATTCTTTAATTAAAGAAATTAGTAATTCAAAAAATTTCGATGATATGATTATGGGTGGTAGAAGCAGGATTAATAAAGGGTCAAAAAATTTCAACAAATATATCTCAAGTTCTAAAATCTCAAAAAAACTTTTTGCTACTTTCAATGCAGAATCATTTTATAAAAAAATTGATAAGAAATTTAAAACAGAGTTTAAGGCAAATACATGGGAAAGTTTGTTTAAACCAAAAATATTTAATAAAAAAAAATATACATTAAAAAGAAAAGTAAATTCTAAAGAGCTAAAAAGATTGCTAGGTAAAAATTATAAAAACCCAAATTTAAATCTCGATATTGATTTTTCAGTATCTAAAGGAGGGTATAGATTGAGACCGCATAGAGATGATATCAATAGAATATATAATTTTTTGATCTATTTAACTGATATACCAAAAAAAAATGGAGGGTCTCTTACTCTATACAAAAAAAAAGCTAACAGAAACCTTAGAAAAAGTTTTAGAAGATTTCCCAAAATTAATGAACTTAGTAAAATAAAAGAGTTTACCCCAAAAAAAGGGCGTATTATTTTCTTTAAATCAACTCCCAACTCTTATCATGGAGTAACAAGATTTAAGGAAAAAAACTGTCCAAAAAGATTTTTTATTTATGGAAGTTATGCATTTAATAAACCTGTTATATGGAAATATAAAAATTTTGAATATCACCCTTATATAGTTGCGACTAAAAAAAGAATGCTCACATCTTTTCATGATTCAAATTATCTGCTAAAATCTTTTGGACATGCAAGTTAGTAGCAGATTAAAAAAAATTTTAGATAGAGATGGATACCTTAGGGTAAAAAATATTCTTAATTTCAATAAAGATTTAAAACCTATTTTAAACGATATGGAATATGTAATGGACAATCTAGTTAATAAGTTTGCACCCAGACATATGAGAGAAAAAGTTTTTAAATATGATTTTAAAAGAAAATATACCTATATATCAAAATTAAATATTTATGATCTTGACCAACATTTTAATACCAGACTACCAAGAGATAATGTGAAAAAAGATAGTGATTACTTTGCATCACAATCTTTATGGAACTTAATAAACCATAAAAAAATTTTAGATGTTGTAGAACAATTATTAGGATCTGAGATTCTTTCTAATCCTGTTCAGAATACAAGAATTAAACAACCGGAAAGTAAACTGCCTAGACACTCTGTTCATGATGGACTTTCAGGTAGAACTCCTTGGCACCAAGATGCAGCAGTATTATCATCTGTTGGACAAAGATTGACAGATATGGTGACCGTTTGGATACCATTTACAAAAACTACCAAAAATAATGGATGCATGATTACCGTTAAAGAAATAAACAAACTGGGTTTATTAAATCATGTGTCTGGATATAAAGGTCAGGTCGAGATAAAAGGTAGTAAATTACTTGATAAATTTAAGCCAATTTTTCTGGAAGCAAATGTGGGTGATATAATTATTTTACACAAACACTCGATACATTGTTCTTTACCTAATAGATCTGACGATTTTAGAATAAGCGCTGACTTAAGATATAACAGAGCTGGGACTCCATCAGGTAGAAAACCTCTACCGAATTTTTACGTGAGAAGTAGAAATAAAAAAAATATTACTATTCATAATTACAAGCAATGGATCTCTTTATGGGAGAAAGCTAAAAATAAATGTATACCAAGAAAATATGCATTTAAATATCCACTTCCAACATTTAAAAATAGTAAAAGAGATCTTGCTAGATTAATATAATTTCATTTTTAAGTTATGAAAAAAATTCTCATTGTCCAACCTATTCATGAAAAAGGTATGGAATTATTAAAAAGTAATAGTAACTATACTTACGAGGTAGTTGAGGATTTAAGCGTTGAAAACGTTAAACAAAAAATTATAGATGCTGATGCAGTGTCTTTAAGAACATCAATTTTACCTGAAGAAGTAATTGAAAATGCAAAAAAACTTAAAATAATTTCTAGACATGGAGTTGGTTACGACAATATTGATTTAGATAGCTGTAAAAAAAGAAATATCGATGTGGCGATAACCGCAACAGCAAATGCTGTAGCAGTTGCAGAACATGTTCTTTTCATGCTTTTAAGTATATCAAAAAGAAAAAGTATGTATGATCAATCAGTCAAAAGTGGAAAATTTACTGAGAGAAATAAGCTTCCAAAAACAATAGAGATTTGGAACAAAAATATTCTTATAGCTGGTTTTGGAAGAATTGGAAAAGCATTGATTAAAAGATGTTTAGGATTTGAAATGAATGTTTTTGTTTATGATCCATTTGTAGATGCAGAAACAATAAGCAAAATGGGTGGAAAAAAAGTTGAAGATTTATCAGAAACTATAAAAGATATGGATGCTGTGTCACTCCATATACCTTTAACTGATCAAACTAAAAATATCATAAATTATGAACTTCTTAAAACTATGAAAAAAAATTGCATTATCATAAATGCTGCAAGAGGTGGAATTATAAATGAGAAAGACTTAGATAGAGCATTAAAGGATAACCTAATTTTTGGAGCAGGTATCGATGTATTTGAAGTAGAACCTCCAGAAGCTGACAATCCATTATTAAAAAATGAAAAAGTTTTCCTTAGCCCTCATGCAGCAGCGTTTACTGAAGAATGCATGACTAGAATGGCAATAGAAACTATACAAAATATTTTCGATTTTTTTGATCACAAACTTGAAGATAGTAAAAAAGTAAAATTATAGTTTATCAATCTCTAAATTTGATTTCTTTAAAGTATCTGTAATATATTTATAACCCATAATTGCATACTCAAGAGGATTTGCTTTTTTTGGATCTTGCTCAGCCTCCACTACCAGCCAACCCTGGTAATTATTTTTTTTCAAAATATCAAACAGAGGTTTATAGTCGATACACCCATCGCCAGGCACAGTAAAAGCACCTTCTAAAAAAGCATCTCTAAAACTTAAATCTTCAGAAAGGGCTTTTTTTAATACGTCTTCTCTAATATCTTTGCAGTGAATATGGATTACTCTTTCTTTAAATTTATTGATTATATTAATAGAATTTCCCCGAGCAAATAGCATATGACCAGTATCTAAAGTTAATTTTACACTGTCACCTGTATTTTCTAACAACCTAATAGTTTCTTCCTCCGTTTCTATTACTGTGCCCATATGATGGTGATAAGCTAATGGCATACCTTCATCTTCAAGATATCTTGCAAGTTCAGATATTTTTACACAATAATCTTTCCATTCATCATTGGACATTTTTGGTCTACTAGATAGTTTTTTTTTTGGATTGCCTTGTATTGATTCAAAAACTTCAGCAAATACAATACATGGAGCCTCACAGTCTTTAAATAATTGAAGTTGGTTTTGAATTAATTTTTTTTCTTCTTCAACAGAATTTTTTCTAAGATTTCCGCTATACCATCCAGAGCATAATTTTAAATTATACTTTTCTAGTTTTGGTATTAATTCCTTGGATGTTTTTGGAAATTTTCCACCTGACTCTATGCCTGTATATCCAGCTTGACTTGCCTCCGATAAACATTGTTCTAGAGGAGTGTCTCCACCCAGCTCAGGCATGTCATCATTGCTCCATGCTATTGGTGCTATCCCTAATTTTACTGACATATTTTTTATATTTGCTAAGATATTTGATCATGAGATTAATTAAAGGCAAAAAAATCAAATTAGGTATTGTTGGCGGTGGTCCAAAATCATGGATAGGACATGTCCATAGAATATCCTCAAGATTTGATGACGAATATGAAATTGTCTCAGGAGTTTTTTCAAGAAATTCAAATATTTCTAAGACTTTTGGAAAAAAAATAGGAATTGATAAAGATAGATGTTACTCAAATTATCAAGAAATGGCTGATAAAGAGGCTCTAAGACCTGATGGTATTGAGGTCGTGGCAATTATGACTCCACCCTCAAGTCACCAAATTATTGCAGAAAAATTTATAGAGAAAGATATTCACATAATATCTGACAAGCCATTTGCAGGTGATCTATCACAAGCAAAAAAACTTTTTAAAAAAATTAAATCAAATAAAAATATAAAATATGCTTTAACTCATAATTATTCAGCATATCCAATGGTTAGGGAAGCAAAGGTATTAGTTGAAAAAGGGAAAATAGGAAAAGTTGAGTATGTTAATGTAGAATATGTTCAAGACTGGACCGATGGTAAAATAGTTGACAAAAAAAATGCAAAAAAAATATTAAAATGGAAAATAAATAAAAAAATAGTTGGGACCTCAGCAGTTTTAAATGAGATTGGATCTCACGCTTATCACATAGCATGCTATGTTTCTGGATTAAAAGGTAGAAATGTGTTTGCTGATATCAAACAAGTTTCAAAAACTGTTAAAATGGATAACAATGCTCAAGTAATGATTAACTTTAATAACGACGCAAAAGGTATACTTTGGACAAGTGTTATGGCAAGAGGCGGTGTTTATGGTTTAAGGTTTAGGATATTTGGCACAAAAGGTAGCATAGAATGGGTTCAAAATGATCCAGGCTATCTTAAATTTAATCCATTAAAAGGTGCTGTAAAATTTTTAGAAAGAGGTTTTTTTAATGCAGAATTATCTAAAAACTTTTCAAGAATTAAATTTGGACATCCAGAGGGTTATTTGGATGCTTTTGCTAACATTTATAAAGAATTTGCTGCATCATTAAGAACTAAAGCTAAAAAAAGATGGTTTTTTCCAAATGAATATGAAGGACTTGAAACTGCAAAGTTTATTGAAGCATGTAAAATTTCAAATAAAAGAAAAGCGTGGATAAAAATAAAATAAAAGTTGCTTTGCTTGGTCTTGGCAGAATTGGTCAAATGCATGCAAAAAATTTAATTGAAAATAGGGAATTTAAGTTAAAATATGTCTTTGACCTAAATAAAAATTTATTAAAAAAAATCTCTAATAAATATAATGTTACTTCAATAAATAAACCTGATCTGGCTTTCAATGATAAAGATATTAATTGTATATTTATTGCGTCAAGCACACCCACACATTTAAAATTTATTGAGCAAGGTGTAAAAAAAAATAAAATTATTTTTTGTGAAAAACCTTTAGATCTGAATATAAAAAAAATTAATTCTTGTCTAAAAAGAATAAAGAGATTTAAACCAAAAGTACAAATAGGCTTTAATAGAAGATATGACGTTGGACACCATACATTAAAACAACACTTAAATCAAAAAATTGGACGATTAGAAAAAATTATAATTACTAGTCGAGATCCTTCTCCTCCCTCGCTAAAATATCTAAAAAGCTCAGGTGGAATATTTAAAGATATGATGATTCACGATTTTGATCTTGCAAGATACTATTTAGGAAAAGATGAATTCCAATCAATATTTGCTATGGGTAGCAACTTATCAGATAAACGTTTTAATAAAATTAATGATTATGAATTGGCAACTACAATACTTAAATCCAAAAAAGGGGTTCAATGTGTTATAACAAATTCAAGACATTGTAGTTTCGGATATGATCAAAGAGTAGAATTATTTGGAAATAAAGGAATGCTTGTTTCAGACAACAAAAGAAATGATGAAATAAATTATTTTTCAAAAAACTCAACAAACAGTAAATCACCTCTTCTTCACTTCTTTATTGAAAGATATTCGGAGGCTTTTAAACTCCAATTATTCGATCTGGCGAAATTTTGTAGAAAAAATATTAAACCTAGAGCAGTTTTTGAAGATGGAAGAAAATCAATTATATTGGCAGAAGGAGCAATGAACTCTATCAAGTCGAAAAAGTTTGAAAAATTAATTTATTAAAATTTAAATTCCTTCTATTTTTTTGTCTCCTGATTTTTTGACAAAATATATTCCAAGTATAACAACAAATAATGAAATTAATA
>CACGYL010000018.1 GCA_902577285.1 uncultured Pelagibacteraceae bacterium
ATGTACAATAGGTGAAAAAGGATTGGTCAAAAACAAAATTGAGGGTGATAAAAAAACGCCAATTGGTACATTTTCACTAGGTAATTTATATTATAGAAAAGATCGGCATGCTAAACCATCTACTAAATTAAAATGTATTCCAATAAAAAAAGATATGGGATGGTGCGACGACATTAGAAGTAAAAAACATTATAACAAAATAATTAAAATAAAAAAAAAGAAAGTTGGATATGAAAAGTTATATAGGAAAGATTATAAATATGACTTTTTCATACCTATTAACTACAATACAAAAAAACCTATAATTGGTAAAGGTAGTGCAATTTTTATCCATTTAACAAAAAAATTTAAACCAACACTAGGTTGTGTTGCACTTAAAAAAAAAGATCTTTTAATATTATTAAAACTTATAAATAAAAAAACTAAGATTAAATTGAATTGAATTAATTTCGTTGTCCAAAAATATTAGATCCAATTCTTAAATATGTTGCTTGAAAATCTATGGCGTTCAAATAATCTGATGACATTCCCATACTTAAATCTAATAATTTTATTTTTTTATTTAATTCGCTCATTTGAGAAAAGTATTTTGTAGAGTCTTCATTAAAAGGTGGGATGCACATTGTGCCTATAATATCAAGGCCCAAACTTTTAGAAAAATTATAAAAATCTAAAAGATCATTCTTTGATATTCCTGATTTTTGGCTTTCTTCACCAAGGTTTATTTGAATAAATATTTTAGGTTTTATTCCTTGTTTATTTTGTTCATCTGCAATTTTTTTTGCTAATTTTTCACTGTCTAAAGAGTGAATATAATCAAAAATTTTAACTGCAAATTTGACTTTATTTGTTTGTAATTTGCCAATTAAATGCAATTTTACTTTTTTATTTTTTTTTTTGATCTCTGTCCATTTTACTACTGCCTCTTGAACTTTATTTTCACCAAAATCTGTATGACCATAATTTATTAACGGTAATATATGTTCAATTTTAAAAGTTTTTGAAACTGCAATGATTTTAGGTATTCTATTTTTCTCTTTAACTTCTAATAATTTAGATTTGATTGAAGCCTGAATAGATAATAAATTTTGAATAGTAAAATGCATAAAAAAGATTTCAAAAAATATTACTTTATAGAAAAATTTAGTAAAAGTAACATCGATAAACAAGACAAAAGTACTGTAATTATATACAGAAATTACAAAAAGGAATATAATGAGAGCGAAATCCTCAATTTAAAAAACTTTTGCAAAAAAAAAGGAATTAAATTTTTTCTTTCAAATAATATCAAACTATCAATAAAATTAAATTTAGATGGTGCTTATATACCATCATTTAATAATGAATATTCTCATCTCAGTTATGCAATGAAAAGAGGCTTTACTATAATGGGGTCAGCTCATAATTTAAAGGAAATTAGAGTAAAAGAAAAACAAAAAGTAAGTAGAATTTTTATTTCGTCAATATTCAAAGATAACAAAAATTATTTAGGCCTCAACAGGTTTAAACTAATTTCTAATCTGTCAAAAATTCAAATTATTGCATTGGGGGGAATATCTAAAAGCAATCTAAAACTTGTTAATTTAACAAAATCAACAGGTATTGCAGGTATTTCTTATTTTGAGAACAAAAAAAAAGGCCTCTAAAAAGAGGCCTTTAATTTATTATTATAAACTTTTAATTAAAACGCAAATTTAACGTTTAACTCATAAGCATTGTTATCAGCAGTAGATGTACCAGCTACGTTATCCATACTTCCGTATGAACCTGAGATAGTCATTCCACCTGAAGTGTGTGAGAAACTCACAGCTGTTGCTTCTTGATCGTCTTTTGTTGAAGCTTCATAATCAATAGTAGATGAGTTTATTGATACTGAAAGATCATCAGATACAGCATATGATATACCAAGAGCTGAGAAATCTTCGTCAGCAGTACCAGTACCGAAATCAGTTTCGTTTACTTGGTAACCTACAGACAATGCACCAGCTGTATATTTAACCATAACCATTGATAAGTCAGCTTCATTTGCAGCGTTATTGTTTTCACCCATTGCTGCATAAACATCTAAACCGTCTATTCCAGTGTAATGTACACCATAGTCAGCTGATCCATCTACAGCACCTGTTGAGTGAGAAGGTGTGTAACCTGCTTTAAGTGCTAAACCATCCATTACTGTATAATCATAAATGAATATGTTATGCGTTGTTGCTGAACCATTAGCAGCACCGTCTGGAGTACCATTGTATCCTACACCGTGTGCTTCTTCGTTAGCTGTTGGAGTTAAATCATCCCAAGCACCCATAACTGAAGTACTACTTCCTCCAACGAATGTTAATTTACCCATATCTCCTGTATCAATTGATAGAGTGTTTGCACCAACACCTGCACCACCGTCAAGCTCAATTGTGTGAGAAACAGTCATACCATTGTCCATTTCACCACTTGCTGAGAATGTGATTGAATCTGACATCGACCATCCATTTCCTCTGACACCGTTATCGGCACCAGCGAAAGTGATTTGGCTAGTAGCTGACATTGAGAAGTCTGCAGCTTGCGCTGAAGATGCTACTAATGCAGTACCTAATGCTGTCAATCCAACTTTTTTTAGATTGTTCATATTATTCCTTTCGTTAATTGTTTAATATTAAACAGGGTATATTTATCAATTAATGAGAATAAATGACCTTAATTATAAGTTTTAAAGTCTAATTTTATTACAGTGTTGCATATTTGCATCACTAATAATTCCCATTTTATTGGTATTTTTTAACGTATTTGAAAAAACCCTTTTAATTTTTAAGTTTTTTGAACTAAAACGAATTTATAGAAATAATTATGTCACTTTTTAAAAAAACTCTAATTTCACTATTTTATAGTTTTGCTCTTATTTCCTTACTTTCATGTGAAGGAATGCCAGGAGCAGATGCCAGAAAATATCCACCAAATCCAGATGAAAGGGTAAAGAAGAACCTTGAGGAAGGTAGGGGCTTTAGGCTAGATAATTTAATTAAAGGTGAAAATAAAGGTGGCGACTTCATGTTTGCTAGTGCAAACGAACTTTGGAGAGCTTCTCTTGATACAATTGATTTTATGCCTTTGACTTCAGTAAATTACAGCGGAGGTATAATTATAACAGATTGGTACTCTGATGGAGATAATCTTGACGAATCTATAAAAATTTCAATTCGTTTTCTAACTAATGAAGTGAGAATTGATGCACTAGATATTAAAATTTTTTATAAGAAATGTAATCAAGTTGTAAATTGTAAAATTACTCAAAAAACCGGATCACTTGTAGCTGAACTAAAGAAAACAATTTTAAAAAAAGCTACAGTTTATAAAAAAGAGAAAAAAGACAAAAATTTTAGAGAGTACAAAGGTTCAAAGAAACTGTCTAATTAACCAAATAAATAAAAAATTAAGTGAATTCCGAAAGATATAATTTTAAAACAGTTGAGCTAAAGTGGCAAAAAAGATGGTCTGAAAATCGTTTATATTCATCAAAAATAGACCATTCTAAAGAAAAATTTTATTGTCTTGAAATGTTTCCATACCCTTCGGGAAAAATCCATATGGGACATGTAAGAAATTATACAATTGGAGATGTTTTATCGAGATATAAAACACTAAAAGGCTTTAATGTTCTTCACCCAATGGGTTGGGATGCTTTTGGAATGCCAGCAGAAAACGCAGCTAGAGAAAATAATTTAGACCCAAAAGAGTGGACAAATAAAAATATATCAACAATGAAAGAGCAATTAAAAAGACTTGGACTTTCTATTGATTGGGAAAGAGAAATATCTACTTGTTCTGAAGAATATTATAAGCACCAGCAAATATTTTTTTTGGAACTTTATGAAAAAGGACTAGTTTACAGAAAAGAAAATTATGTTAATTGGGACCCAGTGGATCAAACTGTACTTGCAAATGAACAAGTAATTGATGGAAAAGGCTGGAGGTCGGGTGCGATTGTAGAACGAAAAAAATTAAATCAATGGTTTTTTAACATTTCCAAGTTTTCCCAAGAACTTCTTGATGGCTTAGATAAATTAAAACAGTGGCCAAACAAAGTAAAAGTAATGCAAAAAAACTGGATAGGTAAATCATTTGGTTGTGAGATTGCATTTAAAACTGAGGGAGATTTACCAGTTAAAGAAATCAAATGTTTTACTACAAGACCTGACACATTATTTGGTTTTTCTTTTTTAGCATTATCTGTAGATCATGAAATTTCAAAATTCTTTTCTGAAGATGCGAGATTTCAAGAATTTAAAAAAGAATGTTCAAAAACAGGGACTACAGAGGAAGCAATTGCTATTGGTGAAAAAATAGGTTTTAAAACTAACTTGATGGCTATAAATCCACTAAATCCATCACAAAAAGTGCCAGTTTTCTTTGCTAATTTTGTATTAATGGATTATGGATTTGGAGCTGTGTTTGGTTGTCCAGCACATGATCAAAGAGATTATGACTTTGCTAAGAAATATGACCTTAAAATTAAAACAGTAGTAAAGCCTGAAGATCAAGATGATAAATTTATTGTTGAGAATGAAGCCTATTCAGGATCAGGAATTATAATAAATTCAGAATTTTTAAATGGACTTAGAGTTCCAGAGGAATCAATTATTAAGACGATTGAAATATTAGAAGAAAAAAATATAGGTAAGAAAAAAGTTAATTTTAGATTAAAAGATTGGGGTGTTTCTAGACAAAGATATTGGGGATGTCCAATCCCTGTTGCCTATGATGAAAACGGGAATGTAAAAACTATCCCAAAAAAAGATTTACCAGTTAAACTTCCTGAGAAAGTAGATCTTAATTCAAAAGGCAATCCATTAGACTTTGAAGAAGAATGGAAAAGTGTAATAATTAATGGAAAGAAATATACTAGAGAAACAGATACATTAGATACTTTTGTATGCTCCTCGTGGTATTATCTTAGGTTCTGTTCACCAACTGATAGTGAATATGGATTTAAAAAAGAAGATATTGATTATTGGATGCCTGTAGACCAGTATATAGGAGGTGTTGAACATGCAATCTTACATTTACTTTATTCTCGATTTTTTATGAAAGCTATAGGATATAAAAATCAAAATTTTAATTTTGATGAACCATTTGAAGGCTTGTTCACACAGGGAATGGTCTGTCATGAAACATATAAAGATCAGAATAATAATTGGCTAAGTCCTAATCAAGTAGAAACAACTGGTGATAAATACTATAAGAAAGATGAACCTGAAAATATTGTGAAAGTTGGACCATCTGAGTCAATGTCTAAATCAAAAAAAAACGTAATTGATCCAGAAAATATAATGAATAGTTACGGTGCTGATGCTGTAAGATTATTTATATTATCCGATAGCCCTCCAGAGAAAGATGTTCAATGGTCTGAACAAGGTATGAATGCTTCTTACAAATTTTTACAAAAGTTATGGACCCTTCATAATAAAATTAAAGTCAAAATACAAAATAATTTAGACTTGAAAGGATCTGAGAAAGACTTAGAAAATTTTACTAACCAAATGATTAGTAAGATAACAAATAATCTTGAAAATTTTAGTTATAATGTAATTATAGCAAATATTTATGAAACATATAACTTTTTAAATAAAGAAATCGAAAAAGAAATTGATGGTAAGAAGCTAAAAGAAAATTACATAAAGATATTAGTTTTGTTTTCACCTGCTATCCCACATTTTTCATCAGAATGTTTTGAAGATTTAGGATATAGCGGTGAAGCAAATTGGCCTAAAGCCAATTTAAGTTTCGTAAATAAAGATAAAATTGATTATGTAATACAGATTAATGGAAAAAAAAGAGCGATTTTAAACGATAATAGAGACATTGATCAAGAAAGCCTTTTACTGAGAATAAAATCAAATAAAATAGCAGAAAAGTATATAAAAGATAAAACTATAAGTAAGATTATCTTTGTTAAAAATAGATTAATTAATTTATTAATACATGAATAAATTTTTTTTAAGATTAGTAGCATTTTTTTTTATATTAATACTATCAGCCTGTTCGTATAAACCTATCTTTTCTGAGAATAATTATAATTTTAAAATAAACGAGATAATTTTTACTGGTGAAAGATATATTAATAGAATTATTAAAAATAATTTAGATTTAATTAAAAAAGAAGATAAGCAAGGAAAAAGGGAATATAATCTTTTAATACAAACCAGTAAAAAAAAATTAATAGTCTCAAAAGACTCAAAAGGTGATCCTCTTAAATTTGATCTCATAGTAACAACATATTTTGAAATTAGTCGTAATGAAAAATTATTATTGAAAAAAGAATTAATAAAAAATAATGTTTATAATAACGATATAGACAAGTTTAATCTAGAGCAGAACGAAAAAATAATTTTGGAAAATTTATCTCAAAAAATTAGTGAAACTATAATTTCATCAATAATAAACTTAGATGATAATTAAAAACTTCGAAATAGACAAATTCAAAAAATCAAATTTAAATTTACATTTAATTTATGGAGTCAATGATGGCATAAAACAAGATTTGATTAGTAATATTTATATAAAAGGTTTTGAGGGTGATATTTTAAAGTATGACGAACATGAAGTTTTAAATAATATTGATGAGTTTATATCAAACTTATTAACAAAATCTTTATTTGGTAATAAAAAAATAATCATTATTTCAAGAGGTACTGATAAACTATGTGCTTTGATAAATGATTTATTAGATAGGGAAATAATAGAAACTAAAATTATTATCAAATCTTCAGTTTTAGAGAAAAAATCAAAACTTAGAAATTTATTTGAAAAAGAGGATCGATTAATTTGTACACCTGTTTATGAGGATGATTCGAGAGCATTAAATATAGTCATTCAAAACTTTTTAAAATTAAATAACTTAAATTTATCACAAGAGATTAAAAACATTCTTATAGAAAGATCGAAAGGTGATAGAATTAATTTAAAAAATGAGTTATCTAAATTAAAAAATTTATCGTTAAGTAAAGCTAAATTGAGGCTAGAAGATGTAAATAAACTCTCAAACCTTGCAGAAAATTATAGCGTATTTGAATTATCGGACAACTATTTAGCTAAAAATTCTAAGAAAGTTTCTAACATCCTGAATGAGAATAATTTTTCATCTGAAGACTGTATTTTAATTATAAGAACAATATTAAATAAATCTAAAAGACTTTTAAAAATACGAAATCAAATTGATAACAATACTAATATCGATCAGGTAATTTCTAACCTTAAACCACCTATATTTTGGAAAGAAAAAGATATTGTTAAAAAACAAGCTCAGTCATGGTCAACTGATGAAGTAAAAGAAATTATATTTAAAATCAATGATTTGGAAGCTTTAGTTAAGAAAAATGCCTCAAATTCAATGCTTTTTGTTTATAATTTTGTAAGTAACTACTAATAATTTTGCTTAATGATCTCTACCAATCTATCGAGTTGATCGGCTCCTTTATACTCTAAACTAATAATTCCAGAATTATTTCTTTTATTTTTAACAAAAACTCTCATTCCAATTTTATCTGTTAGCTCTTGCTCAAGACTTACAATATTTGGATCTTTTTTCTTTGAATTATTATTAGGACTAGATTTCAACATTCTTACTAAATTTTCGGTTTGTCTGACTGATAATTTTTTTGAAATAATTTTTTTTGCTAAAAGAATAGCGTTGTCTAATCCAACTAAAATTTTTGCATGTCCCTGTGATAATTTTTCCTCGACAATTAATTCTATAATCTCTTGTGGTAGAGATAAAAGTCTTAAACAATTTGAAATATGAGCTCTACTCTTTCCTATAAATCTAGACACTTTATCTTGATCATAACTAAATTCATCAATTAATCTTTTGTAACCTTCGGCTTCCTCAATTGGATTTAAATCTTTTCTTTGGACATTTTCAACAATTGCAAATTCTAAAGATTTAAGATTATCTATGTTAATTACAAATACTGGTACTTCATGTAGCCCTGCGAATTGCGCTGCCTGCCATCTTCTTTCACCAGCTATTATTTCAAATTTATCTTCTTCATCTGATGATGGTCTTACAATGATAGGTTGGATAATCCCTCGCTCTCTTATAGAGTTGGTTAATTCCTCTAAACTAACTTCGTCAAATTTTTTTCTTGGTTGATACTTATTTCTAACTAATGAACTTATTGAGACGTTTTTTCTATCATTAATTTTTTCACTATCACCTATTAAGGAAGACAATCCTCTTCCTAGTCCTTTTTTAGATTTAAAGGGATTAATCATGCTGCGCTCTCCACTGGTTTATCTTGACTTAAAAATTCTTCTGTAAAACTAAAATATGCTTTACTACCTGGACATGACTTATCATAAATTAAAACTGGAACACCATGGGAAGGTGCTTCTGATAATCTGACATTTCTTGGTACTGCTGTACTATAAACTTTATCCTTAAAATAGTTTCTTGCCTCTGTCTCTACCTCTGAAGATAATTTATTTCTCTTATCATACATAGTTAAAAGAATTCCTCTTATGTCTAACGATGGATTTAAGTTTGCCTTTATCCTTTCAATTGTTTTTATTAGTTGTGTAAGACCCTCTAAAGCAAAGAATTCTGTCTGTAGTGGTACCACCAGAGCATTGGAAGCTACCAATGCCATAATTGTAAGGAGGCTTAGGGATGGTGGGCAGTCAATTATGATATATTCATAAGACTGCTCAGAATTGTTTAAAATCAAGGTTAATTCGTCTTTTAATTTAAAGGCTCGCCGGCTATCACCTGCTGTTTCCACCTCTAGCCCAGATAAATCAACATTTGATGATATCAAATCTAAGTTTTCAAGTCTTGTAGATTGTATCACATCTGAAATTTTTTTATTTCCATTCAATACATTGTAAATTGACTTATCAGAACTTGTTGTGTTTGATAATCCAAGACCTGTTGTGGCATTCCCTTGTGGATCAAGATCAATTACAAGAATTTTTTTTCCTTTCATTGTTAAACCAGCAGCAAGATTAATGACTGTGGTTGTCTTACCCACTCCACCTTTTTGGTTTATCACTGAAATAATTTTCCTATTCATTTTTTTTTTTCAAATTTGAAATTTTTATTACTGATGACTCTTCACTTGTAAGACTTTTCATTTTCTCTATATCAAATTTCCATTTTTTGGAAACATCATCCAAAATTTTTTTTCCACTTTTGCCTAAATACATAACTATATATTTAAAATTTTTAAAATTCTTTGTTGCTATATCAAAAATAACTGGCAAAGGTTTAAATGCTCTACAAATTATTACATCGGTAACTAAATTTTTTTCCTCAAAAATATTTTTTTGATAAATTTTAGCTTCTAATTCGAACTTTTTTACCATCTCTTTTAAGAAATTGCTTTTGTGATAACTCTTTTCATAAAAAATTAGCTTAAAACCTTGTTTTTTTGATTTCATCAAAATACCCAAAACTATGCTAGGAAGACCAGCTCCTGATCCAAGATCAGTGCATACTTTAATATCATTTTTATCAATAAAATCAATAGTTTGCGCACTGTCGTAAATATGCCTGAAATTTATTGACTTTTCTGTGCTTGAACTTATTAAATTAATTTTCCTGTTCTTGCTTAAAATTAACTTTGAATATTCCTCAAGCTCCGTTAATGTTTCACGTGAAACATTTGGAAGAGAAATTTTATCTTTTTTTATTATTTTCGAATCAATCAAGCTATATGTTTAATAGACTTTCTTTTGACATGAGACAACAAAATATATACTGCAGCTGGAGTAATTCCATCTATTCTAAGTGCTTGACCAAGAGTTTTTGGCTTTATTTTCTTAAATTTTGACTTAACTTCATTTGATAATCCTGAGAATTGGTCGTAATCTAAGTTTTCTGGGATTTTAAGATTTTCATCTCTTTTAAATGCTAAAATATCTGCATCTTGCTTCTTCAAATATCCTTTATAGTGGGCCTTTATTTCAATTTGCTCATCGATTTCACGTGAAACATATTTAATTTCTGGCCAAATTTCCCTAATTTTACTCATATTTACTGACTTTTGGCTCAGTATTTCCAATGCATTTCTTTTAACCCCGTCCTTAGCAATATTAATTCCAAATCTAGATACTTTTGATGGAGAAATTAAAGAATTTTCCATATTTTTAATACTTTTTTCCAATTTAGAAGCTTTCTCTTTGTATATAAATTTCCGCTCATTTAATATTAAACCAATATCAATTCCTTTTTGGGTAAGTCTTATATCTGCATTATCAGATCTCAAAGATAGCCTGTATTCTGCCCTTGAGGTGAACATTCTATAAGGCTCTGCAACTCCTTTTGTAACTAAATCGTCTATCATAACACCTATGTATGCCTCAGATCTATCAAGTATAAATGGTTCTTTACCTATCGTAGAGAGAGCTGCATTTATTCCAGCTATCAATCCTTGTGCCGCAGCTTCTTCATAGCCTGTTGTTCCATTTATTTGTCCTGCAAGGTAAAGATTTTTAATTTTTTTTGTCTCTAAAGTTAGAAATAGCTCCCTTGGGTCCACAAAATCATATTCGATTGCGTATCCAGGCCTTAAAATCTTAACATTTTCTAAACCATTGATATTGTTGCATATTTCTTGCTGTATTTCAGCAGGTAGGGAAGTTGAAATTCCATTTGGGTAGATTGTTTTATCATTTAGGCCTTCTGGTTCTAAAAATATTTGATGTTTTTGTTTATCAGCAAACTTTACAATTTTATCTTCTATGGAAGGACAATATCTAGGACCAACACCTTGGATACTTCCTGAGTACATAGCACTACTTTTAATGTTTTTAGATATAATCTCATGAACTGCACGATTAGTATATGTCATCCTACATGAAATTTGTCTATTGATATTTTTTTTTGTAAGGAAAGAAAAAAAATATGGATCTTCATCTGCGTGCTGCTCTTCGAGTTTTTCGAAATTAATTGTCGTTGCATCCAATCTTGGTGGTGTTCCTGTTTTTAATCTTCCAATTTTAAAATCATATTTTTCTAACTGTTCACTTAAACCTGTTGAAGGTTTTTCATTAAATCTCCCTGCAGGTGTTTTTTCTTCACCAATGTGAATTAAACCATTTAAAAAAGTTCCAGTTGTCAGAATTACTTTAGATGATAGTACTTTTTTACCTTCTTGTGTAATAAAACCAGTTATATTGTTTTTTTCAAAAATAAACTCTATTACAGGGTCTGAAAAAATGCATAGATTACAGTAGTTTACAAGTTTTTCTTGCATATATCTCTTATATAATGATCTGTCACTTTGGGTACGTGGTCCACGCACTGCAGGTCCTCTGCTTCTATTTAATAATCGAAATTGTATTCCTGATTTGTCTGCAATTTCACCCATTACACCATCTAGTGCATCTATCTCTCTAACAAGATGACCTTTACCTAATCCTCCTATTGCTGGATTACATGACATCTCACCGATAGTTTCAAATTTATGTGTAAATAAGGCAGTATTTACACCTAATCTAGCAGATGCTGCAGCCGCTTCACAGCCTGCATGACCTCCTCCGATTACGACTACATCAAATGACAACTCGTTTTTCATAATTGTAATTTATTATTGATCTTAAATTTTACAAGAAAACACTTAAAAATGCCTAAAAAGCGTGTAAATTTAGGGCTTATTTACCTATACAAAAGTCACTAAAAATGGATCCTAATATTTCTTCAACATCTACCTTTCCAACAATCATACCTAAATTTCTAGTTGCCAATCTTAAATCCTCTGCAGCTTTATCGAAATCTAGCTGAGAGTTTTTTTTCTCAAAATTTTTTAAATTCTGAAGGCAAGCCTCTAAACATTGTCTATGTCTTTCTCTAGTAATTAAAGTTTCATTGGAACTAACAAATTTATTTTTTAATTTACCTTTAATTCTATTAATTAACTCATCTAAGTTTGTTTCATTTTTAATTGATAAAAAAATTGGATTAAATTTTTCAATTTGTTGATTGATATCTTTATAACCAAGATCTATTTTGTTAATAACAATTATTGATTTCTCACTTATCAAATCATTTAAAAACCCAGTAAAATTAACACTTTTTGGCTCAATTACTATTATATTAAGATCAGCATCTTCAGCACGATTTAGCGCTAATTTAATTCCTTTTTTTTCTATCTCATCGTGAGACTCCCTTATCCCAGCAGTATCAGAGATAACAACTGGATAACCATCTAGATTTAAATGAGCTTCGATAACGTCTCTAGTTGTTCCTGCAATTTCCGAAACAATGGCTACATCTCGATTGGAAAGATAATTCAGCAAAGAAGATTTTCCTGCATTAGCAGGACCTATAATTGCAATCTTAAAACCTTCTCTAATTCTTTCTCCAACTTTTTGATCATTCAAAATTTTTTCAATTTCATTTCTAATTTTTTCGGAATCTGTTTTGATATTTTTAATTACATCTTCTGGAAGATCATCTTCAGGAAAATCAATTTTGGCCTCAACATTTGACAAAATTTTTAAAAGCTTTTCCCTAAGAGAGTTAAATTTTTCAGAACTTCTTCCACTCATTATTTTAATAGCTTGTTGTCTTTGAATTTCGGTTTCTGCAGAAATAAGATCCGATATACTCTCAGCTTTAAGAAGATTTATTTTTCCATTTTGAAAGGCAATTTTTGTAAATTCACCAGGCTCAGCTAAACGACAATCTTCAAATTTTGACAATTGATCTAAAATTGATCTAACAACAGCTATACTACCATGGACATGTATTTCAGCCATATCTTCACCTGTATAGCTCTCTGGGCCAGGAAACCACAATAATATGCCTTCGTCTATCAGCTCAGAATTATTGATTTTATTGAATTTTTTAAGGGTTGCTAATCTTGGAGGAGGCATTTCTCCATTTATTAAACTTAGTATAATTTCTTTTGTGTGTATTCCAGATACACGAATAACTGCTATACCTGAAACTCCAGAACCTGATGAAAGCGCGTATATGTTCATATAATTATTATAGTTTTATATTGAGCATAATTATATAATTTTATTAATGATTATATGGTTAGCATCTTATCCTAAAAGTGGAAACACTTGGGTTCGTTCTTTTTTATCTTCATTATTATATGATGAAAATAATGAAGCAAACTTTAGTTCAATATTAAATATAAAACAATATCCATTAAGATCCGACTTTGAGAATCTCATTAACAATTTGGATGATTTAAATGAAATTTCATCTAATTGGTTAAAATCACAAAGTATTATAAATTCTGATAACAAAATTAAATTACTAAAAACTCATCATGCACTGGTTAAAATTGGTAAATCGAATTTTACTGATCATGGTTGCTCATTAGGTGTAATACATATTGTTAGAGACCCAAGAAATGTAATAAGTTCAGTTCTTTATCACTATTCAAAAAAAAATTATCAAGAAGCAAAAGAGTTTTTATTTGATGAACATAGAGCCTTAGGAAAAAAATATAATCCAGATGGTCATAACCGAAATAATGATATGTTTACACTTATTACATCATGGAAAACTCATTATAATTCGTGGAAAAATTTTAAAAAAAATTACCTTTTAATAAAATATGAAAATTTAGTTTCAGAACCAAAAAATGAGTTTCGTAAAATTTCAAATTATATTTCTAAATTGATGAGTTTGAAAATCGAAGACAAAAAAATTGAACTGGCAATAAAGTCAAACGAATTTGAAAATTTAAAAAGAATGGAAAAAAAAGATGGTTTTAAGGAAGCAATAAAAAATAAAGAAACAGGTGAGACAAAAAGTTTTTTTAACCTAGGCCCTAATAACAAATGGCAGGAAAAATTGGATATTGAAATTAAGCAAAGTATTGAGGAAAAATTTGAAATTGAAATGAAAGAATTAGGTTATTTATAATTATGCAGGCTTATTCATTGAATTAAAAAATTCAGCATTATTTTTAGTTGTCTTTAATTTTGAATTAATAAAATCTATTGCATCCATAGATCCCATCGGAGCAATTATTCTCCTCAAAACATTCATTTTTTGAAGATCATTTTTATTAAAAATTAATTCCTCTCTTCTTGTTCCAGACTTTGTAATATCTATTGCAGGGAAAATTCTCTTCTCTGATATTTTTCTATCTAAAATAGTTTCACTATTTCCAGTTCCTTTAAATTCTTCAAAAATCACCTCATCCATCCTGCTTCCTGTATCAATTAAAGCAGTAGCTATAATTGTTAATGATCCACCTTCTTCAATATTTCTAGCTGCTCCGAAAAACCTTTTAGGTCTCTGCAAAGCATTAGCGTCTACACCACCGGTTAAAACTTTTCCTGAGCTTGGAACGACTGCATTATAAGCTCTTCCTAATCTTGTTATAGAATCTAATAGTATTACAACATCTTTCTTATGTTCTGTCAGTCTTTTGGCTTTTTCAATAACCATTTCAGCAACAGCAACGTGACGTTGAGCAGGTTCATCAAAAGTTGAACTTATAACTTCACCTTTTACGGTTCTTTGCATATCTGTTACTTCCTCAGGTCTTTCATCTATCAATAATACCATCAAATAACATTCAGGATGATTAGCAGTAATTGAATTAGCTATACTTTGTAAAATCATTGTTTTTCCAGCTTTTGGAGGTGATATAATCAAGGATCTTTGTCCTTTTCCAATTGGACTAACCAAATCAATTAGTCTTGGGGTTAAGTCAGGTTTTTTTTCAACTTTATTTGATTCAACTTCCATCCCCAATTGTTTATTTGGGTAAAGAGGTGTTAAATTATCAAATGCGATTTTGTGCTTAAATTTGTCTGGCTCTTCAAAATTTATTTTACTTACTTGAAGAAGTGCAAAATATCTTTCACCATCTTTTGGAGATCTTATGGGTCCCTCAACTGAATCTCCAGTTCTTAGACCAAATCTTCTTATTTGACTTGGACTAACGTATATATCATCAGCTCCAGGTAAATAGTTAGACTCCATTGCTCTTAGAAAACCAAAACCGTCTTGAAGCAATTGCAAAACACCTCCACCAGTTATTTCTTCTCCTTTCTCCGCA
>CACGYL010000019.1 GCA_902577285.1 uncultured Pelagibacteraceae bacterium
TCAACAGTCTCTGTTGTATTTGTTACTTGGTTTTGACCAGTATTTATTGATGCAGATGTTCCTTGAAAAGGGTCTATTGCTGGCAGCTCCTCATCTTCAATATTAACTTTCTCTTCAGCATTTAAACTAATAAAGTTTAGACTCAAACTAAATATTATTAGTATTAAATATAATAATTTTCTATTTATATTCATCTGGTAATCCTACTATAGAAATCGTTCCTTTTGCTATAACCTGTCCTTGTGCATCTTTAATCACATCTATTTCTTCTTTATCAAAATTAATGACTTTAGTCGATGATGCTAAAGCCCTTCTAAACTTTAGATAGCCTAAATAATTACCTTTAATTTCAAAATCTACAGGAATTTTATAATAGAGAAATTGAGGATTTTCTGTATTGCTTTGATCTTGGTTTGGGTCTGCACTCACTCCAATTGGATCTACAACTTTTAAATTAAGAATATTCAATCCATTACTTAATGCAAAATTACTTATATTTTGGTAAAGATCTTCAACTTCTTTTTTAGAGTGAAACAATCTGCTATTTTTTTTGAACTCTGGTTCTAGTTTTTTAATTGATTTTGAGACTGTAACAATGTCCGTCTTAAATTCCTCAATTTTAATTTTGTTCTCATTCATTAATTCTATTTTTTGTTTCTGATCATTTATAATCGGACTTACAAAAAAGTAATAACCTATTAAAAAAATTAATATTGCTCCAAAACCTATTCCAAATTTAATAAGAAATTTTTTATCTTTTAAAAGCTCTGAACCTTTTAAACTTGATATTAAATCACTTACATTCATATTTTTTAAATTTGATAAATCCATTAATTACCTTTCAATATACAATTTATTGTAAATCTTTTCATATTCTTACTATTTGAATTTTGATCTTGTGCTTCTTCCTGCATATTAGTTAATGAAGCTTGAGCAATTAAAGATTTTGAATTTAAATTTGATATAAAATTGAGAATATCTTGATCAGCAAATGCTAATCCGGTTATTATTATATTATTTTGGCCATCAAATTTTAAATTAGTAAAATTTACTCTAAGAGGTACACTTCTAGCAATTTGAGCGAGAGCTCTATATGATTGAACTTGATTAGAATTTACTAACTTTCCAAGCTCTAAAGATTTATCTATCTCTCTTTTTCTTTTTATTAATTTAGAAAATTGTGCATTCAATTGGTCATACTCTATCTGAACTTGATCGTACTCATTTAAGATTTCATTGTTTGATTTAATTTGAAAGTAAGACGTTACTATTAGTATTAAATAAATTGCTGCCACCAAACCTGCTATACCTTTAAATGCAAATCCAGTTAAGAACTTCAATCTTCCTTTCTGCCTTACTGTTTCTCGGTTAGGTAAAAGATTTATATTTTTAACTGCTGTAACAAATTTGTAGTATCCAAAAACATCCAGTTTTCTATAAGCTAGTCCAATTACAGATGCAAAAGTTGAACGATTATCTACACTAGTTTTTTCAGAATTGTACGAAGGTATTTGAACACCTTGCAAAGGATCAAATAAATGGAAGCCGATTGTAGGAAGGTTTTTTGTAAATGCAGTTAATACATTTGAAATATTTTTCATAGAGCTTACAACTTGAATATTGTTTATTTTATTCTCATATTTTGCCTCATAATCAGCTAATGCTTGCTTTACTTGCATTGCATATCTTCTGATAACAGCCTCAGCCTCTGGATTAGATTGTTCACTTACTGAACTAAGTATTTCTTTTTCTGGTTGACGTAAAAAAACATCTGTTATGACAGGAATATTATTGTGTATGATCATCAGGTAATTTTCTTCTGGGCCTAACTCGAGAATTGCTGAACTAGTTTTTTCTACAATTGATTTAAATTCTGTATTATCGTGAGCATTTTTTAATGTAAAACATCTTACGTCAATAATCACAGGATTTAATCCTGCCTTCTTAACAATGTTTGAATATTCATTTACATCGGACAACTTTGAGGCAACAAACAAAATATCCATTGTATTAGTTTTTGAACTTCTATTTATAACTTGATGAAATATCGAATAATCATTAAGATTGTCTGTTAACTGAACAAGGTTTTCCCATAAAGAATCTGTATCAATAGCTTTTTGTAACTCTTCATCTGACATTAGTGGGCTAGTTACAACTTTAATTATTGCACTTGTTACGGGTATTGACATTGCAATATTTTTTGAAGTTATTTTTGCATTAGCTAGGGCAAGTGATATCTCTTCAGCAATATAATCTTTGTTTTGGAGAACATTTTCTGAAATTTTTTCTTGATCTAACAGCCTATAGGAGAATTTATCAAGTATCCATTTTTCATCTTTATCTTGTGATACTTGTGAAACTTTTATTGCTTCCTTAGTTATGTCCAGTCCTGCAATTTCTTCTCCAGATACACTTAACTTTGATACTCTAGATTTGAAAATATTTTTTAAAGAAAAACTTTTTTTCTTTTTACCTTCACCAATATTTTGGTTTAATTTATCCGCATTACTCTCGTCTTTTTTCTTTCCAAAATTAAAATTTTTAAGTTTTTCAAACATTGGGGTAATAAAGCCTTTTTGTTTGTGATTGTCACTTTCTATTTTAAGTTGAGAAATTTCCTCATTTTTTTCATCTCCTGAAGAAAAAAGCTTAACTTCTTCTTTTTTATCTCTATTTTCCTTATTTTTTTCAATTTCTATGATTTTATTGTCGTACCATTTTTCTAAAACTGGTATTGCGTCGTCCAACTCAGGCGTCCCTGATGAATAAACTAACTGTTTTCCCCTTATATATGCTCTGCCAACCCAATTTTTTGATTTTAGATCACCTTTATATTTATCCTGGCGGATATAAATATGAAGCCTTCCATCTTTTCTATGTATAACCTTGTGAGGTGTATCAGAATGATCTTTAAGACTTAAATTTGAATTGCTATTATCAATATTTTTGTCATTCTCAAAGTTTTGTTCTTCATTGTGATCAGTGAAAAATTTAGGTTTATCATCCATAGATAATTAAATATTAAATTTATAACACAATTTATTATATTACAAGTAATTTTTCATTGTGTTAGAGAATTATTTTATTGTGTTAGACTATATATTTTTAATAGTTTTCAATCCATTTTTCAAGTTACACCTTATTTCCAGTATCTTTTGAATTTGAATTTGCTGTAATTAGTTTATCTTTTGATGAAAATGCTGAATTTCTTGTATTTTTATCTACTTCTCTAGCAATACCTATATAGAGATTATAGCCTTGTTTTACAATGTAAATAGAACACCTTTTCCAAAAGTTACATTTAACAAGGAATTTCCACATTTTACGTAATATGCCATTAATATAGAAATGCTTGTGCCGCATTTATTATTTGCAGCAGTTGGTTCATAAATTGGGTAATAAACCCTGTCCTTATCAACTATGGGTTCTACAGTCAATTTTTAAGACTTTTTGAGGTCCGCTTACCATCCTAGATCTGTGTCATTAGGGCAAGTTGGTGCTCTTTTGCACTTAGATATATCTCCAGCAGGATCAACTTTATCAAAATTGGGAATGTTCTTATCTTTTATTCCATAAAACCTGTTTTTTACTTAAAAAAAGACGAAGATTGTAGTTTTTTTGTGTTTCCACTTCCAAATTACAACCACAGGTTATTATCATTGTTAATTGTAAGCTCTGGTCTTGTATAAATTTATCTTCCATTTGCTGATGTCGACTCTGCTGTAAATAAATTAGTGGTCTCTTAAAGCTTACCGTTATCAGTTAATTTTAAATAAGGCTTTATTTTAATGATTTTTTAAACATATATTTTTTGTGTTAAAGTTTAACTAATCTAGTAATTTTCAATCCATTTTTCTAATTGAATTTCAGTTCCGGTCTCTTTTGCCTCGGATTTTCCAGTAATTAAGTTATCTTTTGTAGTAAATCCTTTAATATTCTTATCAACTTCACCCGCAATACCTATATATAAGTTATCACCTTGTTTAACAACCTTTGATAGAACCCCAGTACCCAAAGTTACATTTAATAAAGTGTTTCCACATATTGAATTATATGCCTGCAATATAGCTTTACCTGTTTTACAAGCATTAGTTGTTGAAGTTGGTTCATAAAGCGGAAAATATACTCTATCCTTATCTACAGTTGGCTCTGCAGTTAATTTTCTTGCATTAGGTAAATCAACATACCACCCTAAATCGGTATCTGAGGGACAAACGGGCTGGGTCTTACATTGTTTTACAGTTCCAGCAGGATTTACCATCACAAAATTTGGAAAATTTTTATCTTTTATTCCATATGCTCTATTTTTAATTTTATTTGACTGCTCTTGTAGTTTTTCTGTATTCCCCGTTCCAAAATAAATCCATAAATTATCATCATTATTAATTGTTAACTCAGTCTTTTTAAATATATATCGTCCGTTATCACTCGTAGTTTCGGAATCAAATAAAATTGTAGTATCGTAAAGATTACCTTTGTCTGTTAAATTTATTTTATTTATTTTTCCTTCTAAATCTCCCACATAAATTAATGCACCATAATAATTTGCTTTATTTGTGCTATCAGCAGTAACTACTGTCAAATCTGCTGGAACAGCATTCACAACATCATCAGAATATTTTTTAAATTTCCAATTTCCATAGTCAGGTTTTGGTGGTCCTCCATTACGAGTATTCGGCCACGACTCTTCAAATTCTACATAATCTACACAAGTATCAGAGCCATTTGCATAATAGAAAACAGTAAAATCTACAACTGGATTAAATTCTGCAATTAAAGACTCTCCTTTATTAGCATCAAAGCAGATATCTGAAATAGCACCAGATCCTCTAACTTTCATTTTTTTATTATCGTTCTCTAACACACCACCTGTTCTTTTGAAAAGACGACCTGTCCAACCCCAACTTTGTGCTAATTGATTTTCTATATCTATCACTTTTAAAACTTTACCTTGATTCTCTAAATCAATTACAAAAACCGCCGATCCTATATTTGGATTAGCCATACCATTATAACCAGCACCAAAAACTCCAACCCATTTATCAACTCCAGAAACTTTTATTCTTAAAATTCTTGGTGTTGACCACGTTTCTCCTAATTTTCTAAAATCTATATCTTGAGAGATGTTTCCTCCTGCATAAGACTCTTCACGATAACTTTCGTCATGAGCCCAATGAGTTATAATTTTATCACTTTCATCATGATCAACTGTAAATAAATGTTTAGGATTATTTGGGTCTGTTACATCTAAAGCGAAAAAACCTTTACCTCCAGCCCCTAAACCTGACAAAAGAACAGTTCTCCATCTTTTATTATTGACTCCGTCATTAGGAGTATCATCAAAATAAATATCTTTAACGGTTGGTGACCCATCTACCCCATAAATTGCATTTGTTGAATTAGCTTTTGATGAGACTATCGATTCTAAATTTTTTAATACATTGGGGGGAATATATCCCCACAATTCATGCCCATTAGATGTATCTAACGCATGCAACATCCCGCCATTACTACCTGCATATAAAACTTCTTTTCGATTTTTGCATGACCCACCACAATCATTACTATTTTTAAATGAATTATAGCCGTTATCTGCTCTGTATTTTTTTTCTGTATAAATATAGTTATTATTTCCATTATCTAACGTTGATGCTTCTGGCTCGCCTACAACAATCAAATCTGAGTGATATATATCGGCTAATTTATGCCTTTCTTCTGTGGTATTTTTATCAGCATCTTCATCATATGTATCAGTTCCTCTTACAAAATTTATTAGATTATCAACCTCTGTATCAGTTGGGCTACCTCCAGTAGTAAAAATTTTTAGTTTCAATATATCTCTGTTGGAAGTAACAAAATTGTTATAATCTCCTATTTTATTAATTGAGGCAGTCCAAATATTTCTCTTTGACGCTTCTTTTCCAATCAATCCCATTGAAGCGCTTTTAGTATCATTTTTCCATATTTCATCTCCAAATGATCCATTGGAATTTAATTTATATTTTTTTATAAACCCTTTCCATTGTTTATCTTTTGCATATTCAAATGTTGATTGGTAAACAAAATTTCCTCTGGAAACATCTGACATAACAGCTGGTGTTGTAAAGGTAAGTCTGCCAGAGATTGCTTGTTTTATTGCATCGGTTAATTTCTGAAGCAATTCTTTCTCATTACTTGCATAAAGTGGTGATGTAGTGCCTCCAGCTTGAGCTAGCTGGGTATATCTATAATTTGAACCTGATAATGCAAAACCAACTGCGAAAGTTTTTATATTATGAGCTGTTCTTAAATTGTTTGTTATGCTTATTACACTGCTATGACTCGACCAATATCCATCGCTAATTACAATTAAATAATTTTGGACACATGCTTGTTTCCAATTTGGTACTTTTCCGCTAACAAAATAATTTCTGGCTGTATTTAGTGCGTGCCTCAAGTCTGTTGTATATCCATTTGCACTAACACCATCTACATCTGAAAAAATTCTCTTTGCACCTTTATCGTTAATATCAACCCTTATCCTAGTGTCTGAAGATCTTGTAGTTGACCATTCCATCAATCCAAAATTTGCACCAGATGTTAAAGTTGTATTTGATACAATTTTTTTTATTACTTTTTTTGCAGCACTTATACGTGTTGCTTGTGCGCCTCCAATTGTATCTAAAACAGTTAAGTCACTATCAAATTTATACATTGTACCATTATGCAAATCTGTCATGTAAATATTTCCACTGCTATCCTTTCCAAGACCGCTTGGTAAATAACAGCATTTTCCGTTTCTATAATTTCGTGAACCGTAAGACTTTACCAAATTACTGCTTTGAGAAGAATTTGTATTATAATGAAAACCAGATACGTTGGTTATACTTGAATATTTTCTTATCATTCCATGATTCCAACTTAATGCAAAAATATTTGTACCAGATCCATAAATTGTATCTGGAGTATGAAAATGATTGTAAGACCAACCATATCTATAACTAGAATTGAGCGCTTTTCCATTGTAATTTAGAACCCCGCTAGAATCGACGTTAAACTCAGTAACGTTACCATATGATGGAACTAACAATTTTGATCCATCATCACTTACATCCATGTCTTGAATTTGATAAAAATAATTTCTTCCTCCAAAACTATTTGCATTGTAATATCTTAAATATTGACCGTTGGATCTGTTATAAACAGCTATACCCATATTCCCCCAAACGTTGTGCGCTGTAAAAACATGTTTATCTGATACAGCTATACCAGTCGAAAACATAGTTCTCCCTCTATATTTGGGTGCATATGCAAAATTTTTTCCAGTACATTTTCCTTCTAAAGTAAGTTCTTTTACTTGTCGGGTATTTCCAGACGTTTGATAGGAGTCAATTACATAAATTTTGTCATCATAAATTTCAAATCCAAAAACTAAATAAAATTTGTTACAACTAAAACCATAACCTCCAAAACTTCTAAGATAATTTCCATCACTATCGAAAACTTTTATACGCCTATAAGTTTGTTCTAAAATGTAAATATTTCCACTACTGTCTACAGCTACATCCTCCGGGTACAGTAAAGATTGACCTGAACTCAGTCTTGCCCTCATACTTCCAGAATTATCCAACATAATTAGAATGTTAGCAGGTACGTCTGAGGTTCCTGTTCCTGGCGGAGGAGACTTAGCAGTTACATAATTTATATTAAGAAAAAAAATAATATAAATTATTACTAATTTTGTGTATCTAACCATTTACCAACTTCCTCATAATATTTGTTTAGCTGAATAGAGTACAATTTGCTAACTATAGCGATTAATTCTAAATGACCACCTTCAATATCTGTAGAAACATACTCAATTTCTTTAACATCTTTGTTCCAAAAATTGTTACCTCTAAAATTTTCTTTTGAAATATTTGGTCTATTAAAATCACCAAACTCTTTTATTGCATAATTCATTAGATTTGCTTCATTTTTAAAAGAAAATTTTTCAATTTTGACCTCTATTAATTTATTATCTAAAAATAAGTAATGAACCATACTTCCATTTAGTAACTTATTTTCACCACATAACATTTCAACTGGAATATAATAAACCTCACCACCGAATTGATTTGGTATAAAATTTACTGGAAATCTATTATCAATTTTTTTCTCTAATTGCTCCTTGGTCGATCCAAAACTAGATATTACAAAATTACAAGCATTTGCTATGGAGCCCAGTGTAAAATATAAAATTAAAATTTTTAATAATATTTTTTTCATTGTGAAGAAATTGTTACTATAGCTTCTAATGATACTACTTTATCTTTTGTATTATCACAATTAATCTTACGATTATCACAACCACAGGAATATATTGAATAGTATGTTTTATTAGTGCCTGGTTTTTTCTTTGGCGAATTAAGATTTATATTTCCATTTTTATCAGGAGCATAAGTTATAAAATACTCAAAACTAAACCCTTTATATCTGCTAGTTTCTCCAGCACCTGTTTGCCCTACAAACATTTCACTCAAAGTTTTTCTAATAACTACAAATGCTTTATTACCATTAAAATTTGGAAGAAAATTCGTTCTGCACCATCTTAAAGTGTTATTGTTTAAACTTTGCGTTGGTTTTGTATTTAAAGTAGTTACATTCACAGGATTTCTCATCCATCTTTTTGCGTGTGCAATACCACTTTCTGCAGCATAAAAAGCTTGTTGTGATATGTCTTTTTCATCGTTGTCCTTTATATCTTGAGAGGTAATACCAACTAAAGTAACTCCCATTAAAGTCATAACGACTAAAAGTAACAACGAGACTGGCAGCGCAAATCCTTTATCTTTTTTTTTCATTTATTATATCCTGTACCTATACCTATACTTTGACCAGACGAAGCTACTGCAACTTGGGGTATTGCTAAATTTCTAGTATGCACACTTACAAAAAAAGTTTCTCTATGATATTTATCAGCATTGGAGATTGTAATATTACTTCCATATGGATGTTCACCATTTTGAATCTTTATTTTTCTAGCTTTTGGATAAACTTCTTTAGGAGATCTGACTGTTAAATATATTTCAACTGTATGTACCTTTTTCATATTTTTCTTACTTTCAGTTTGTCCTCCTTTGGTGTTTTCATAACTACTACATGATGTACAAACAGGAAAAACTACATTTCCCTCTATATCTTTAGGTATAACTTGAAAATCCTCAACAAATGGAACTAATAACTCTTCGTCAACAACCATATTGTAAGTTCTCGTCCACTGAGGACATCCTCTACTTTGATATTGACCTTCAGGGTTTATGACAACATCTCTAATTAAGTAATAATTGTCACTATCTTGATATTTCTTTAATTCATATTTTACTCTTTTTTGATCTTTTGCTGACGTTGAATAATAAAGGTGCAAAGCATCAGATTGTTTATATTTTCCATTCAAATATTTTTTATTATTAGTAATACCTATAAGATCAACTTGACTACTATTTAAATTTGAACAATTAGTGCTATCAAAATCAACGTGATAATAACCTGTGTTTCTCAAATCTGTTGTAATCAAAGATAAGGCATCTCTAGCGGACTTGTTGACAGCTAATTTTTGAGAAACAGATGTATAAGATTTATTATAATAATTATATGCTGAAAATGCTGCAACAATTGATATTAGACCAATAACCATTCCTACTAATGTTTCAGTAAGAGTAAAACCTGCATTATTTTTCATCTAATTAAAACTCCCAGATATTTTTTTCTTTTTCCTTTTCCAGTTTTAAATTGCAATCTTGCTGCACCATCTTTAAAAAATGTTCTTTTAGAATCCCCTAAATTACATTTTGGTTTCTTATCCTTATAGCCAGATCCTTTATCGTATTTTATAAAATTTTTTTCATTTAATTTATTTCTCCATTTATCTTTTTTCTTTTTGTGAAGTTCACTTCCTCCAGTATTACTATAACTACATGAACTTTGATCGAAGCCACCATATGAATCTCTATTATTTATATCTCCTAACATATCCTCTACGACCATTTCAGATAAAAAATTCATTTTATTTTTCTCGATCGATCTATCCATTGCATTTATTGAAAATGATGAAAGTTGAAGCATAGCTACAAATCCAACTCCAATAATTATTAAACAAACTAAAGATTCTAAAATTGATACGCCTTTAATATTAGTCTTATCCATCTATTTTTTTCCAAGTATTTTTATTTTTATTATATTTGTAAATTTTAAAATTTACGTATCTATCCCACGTAATTCTATACATAATTTCATGTTTTGCTCCTTCTTTACAATTTTGAGCAGTTGAATTAATTTTTGCGCAAAACATGTAATAATCATAATATTTACCTGTTGATGGATCTCTAACATTTACATTTTTGGATTATTATTTTCATGTCTTATTGTTCCATCTTTTGTAATGCATATTAATGAAAAATTTTTTGGTGATGAATGGTTACTGCTTGGATATACATTAGAGTCAGAGTCCTTGTTTCTTGACCCTATTTCAAGATTAGGAATTCTATTTGTGTTCTGTTTTGTTTTAGGTTGTTGATATCTACAAACTCTATTATCCCTAAAGTAATTGCTAACTCCCACTTTTTTATAAATATCAAAAAAATCTTTAGTGGACATGGAATAAGTATGAACTCTTGTATTTAATGCTACTTGGTGCATACCATACTCACCATTTTGTATTTCAGATTTTCTAGCGTTAACATAATTTATTACATCATATACATCTTTTTTAACGCCTCTATCTGCAATCCATTTTGTAATATTTGGGTATGCAATCACTGAAAATATTCCTATTACTGCAATTACAACTAAAAGTTCTAAAATAGTTAGACCATTAGTTGTTTTTTTCTGCACTTGAAATTACTCCGGTTCCAATTAAATCCTCAATGGATTTTTCCATTGTTATCATGCCTTCTCTTTGAGCAGTTTGCATAACACTTGGAATTTGATGGATCTTTGCCTCTCTAATTAGATTTTTAATTGGAGCATTACACATCATTATTTCAAATGCTCCGACTCTACCAGAACCATCTTTTTTTTTAAATAACTTCTGAGTTACTACCATTTTTAAAGACTCTGAAATTTGTGCTCGTATCTGGTTTTGTTGTTCAGGAGGAAATACATCTATTATTCTATTTATTGTATTTGGTGCACCACTTGTATGTAATGTCCCAAATACTAAATGACCTGTCTCAGCTGCGGTTAATGCTAAACCGATTGTTTCTAAATCTCTCATTTCACCAACTAAAATTACATCGGGATCTTCTCTTAAAGCAGCTTTAAGTGCGTTTGCAAAACTTTTTGTTTGCTTTCCTACTTCTCGTTGAGAAACAATACTCATTTTATCCTGATGAACAAACTCAACTGGATCTTCAATTGTAATAATATTCGATTTTCGGGACTCGTTAATTTGATTTATTATTGCAGCCAAAGTAGTTGATTTTCCAGATCCAGTTGGCCCCGTTACTAACACTAAGCCTTTGTGCGTATCAAGTAACTCATATAAGACTGGGGGCAAATTTAGATCCTCCATTAAAGGTGCTTTTGTTTCAACTCTTCTAAGAACTGCTCCTGTACCATTTAAAGTTTTGTAGAAGTTTGCTCTAAATCTTAAGTCACCAAGCATAACAGCAGCATCAAGTTCTTTTTTTTCATTGAAAAGTTTAATTTCATTTTCACCACAATTTTTTTTAAGAAGATCATCAAGATCTTTTTCCTCTATTTTGCTTTCTGGTTCGATCACAATTTCACCTAAAATTCTGTATGCTATGTTTGATCCACCTCTTAAATGAAAATCAGAAATTTTTTTTTCTTTATTTGCCAAATCTGTTATTTTTTCCAACATTTTTAATTATTATATAATATATTGTGCTTAAAGTAATATTAACTTCATCATAAAACCTCCATAAAAATAATATATTATTGTAGATAAAATAATAAACGGGCCAAAAGGTATTTTAGTTTTTAAGTTTTTTGTGTTTTTAATCAAATCAGGTAATGAATAAATTAAGCCTAACAAAGCAGATATAAATAAAATTATAAATACAGAATGCCATCCAAATAGAAGTCCTATACCTGCCATAAGTTTTGCATCTCCTAAACCCATAGCCTCAATATTTTTAAGTTTTTTGTAGGAAAAAATAATAATCCAAATAAGTAAATATCCAAGGAGTCCTCCAATAATTGAATAATTTAAGTCAAAAATAAAATTACTCTCGAAGTCAGACATAAAATTTTTAAAAAAAGCCAAAAATATTAAACTAAAGTTTAAGACATCTGGAATAATAAAATGTTTTAGGTCTACAAAATAAATTATTAAAAAA
>CACGYL010000020.1 GCA_902577285.1 uncultured Pelagibacteraceae bacterium
TTAGTATAAGTTTTTGTAGTTCCACTAACATAGTCATATTTTTGATAAATTTTTTTTGGATCGACTGCTACAGAAAGTTGTAAGTGGCTGCAGGATAAACAACAATTTACCTTTAGCTCATATTTTTTTTCTTTTTTTTCTTTTTTTGATAAATACGAGTTTGCCAGAGGTTGGTTGTTAAGATTTAAAACTTTTTTTAAGTTTTTTTGAATTACAAGCAAGACAATGAGTTAATTTTATGTAAGCCAACGTTTGTTCTTTAAACTCCAATCTACTACTTCCTCTATTCTTTTGCTTAATTTAATTTTAGGTTCCCATCCTAAAGACTTTAATAAATTAGGACTCAATGAATATCTTAAATCATGTCCTGGTCTAGAGGAATGATTATCAATTAATTCGTAAATTAACTCTCTTTTTTGAACATTAGCTATTTTTTGAGCAAGATCTAAATTGTTAATTTCTTCTGGACCAACAAGATTAAATTTTGGACACTTAGCATTTCCAAAATCTCCTTGATGTTTATAATCTTTCAAACTTAGTATAAACATTAATCCATCAGCTACATCTTGTGCATGTATATAATGCCTACTACCTGCTTTTGTTTTTTCTTTATTTGCATGTATAAATACTTTTTCCGAATCTCTAACTCTTTGAATTGTCATTGGTATAAACTTTTCAGGATGTTGTCTCTCACCAAATACATTCATAGTGTGAGAAATTAAGATCGGCAATTTGTATGTATTTTCATAGGCTACACAAAATTCCTCTGCAGAAGCTTTGCTAGCACTATAAGGATTGGTAGAGTTATACCTATCATATTCTTTATAAGAAACTCCTTCTGGGGCATTGCCAAAAATTTCATCTGTTGAAAAATATACAAATTTTTCTAAATTTTTTAATGATCTTGCAAAATCAAGTAAATTTACGGTGCCAACAACATTGTCCAGAACAAATTCCATTGGATAAATTATCGATCTATCAACATGACTGGCTGCAGCTAGATGTAAAATTATATCAGGCGTTCCAATTTCATTTTTAATTTGGGAGTTTATTTCTGCCTTTAAATCATGAAATACTATTTTTAACCTTTTTTTGTCCTTAGTCGAAAATTCACCCAGTATTTCGTGCAATCTATTTAAATTACCTGATAAATCTAACCTGTCCAATGTTACTATATCCCAATCTGTATTTTTTATAACATGAGCTATAATATGATGTGCTATGAAGCCTGCTCCACCTGTTATTAGTACTTTTTTCATTTTTCTTTACTTATTTTTAGTACACCTATAAATGCTTCTTGAGGAATTTCAACTCTTCCAAATTGTTTAGCTCTTGCTTTACCTTTTTTTTGTTTTTCTAGCAATTTTCTTTTTCTATCAGTGGCTCCACCACCATGGATTTTCGTTAAAACATCTTTTTTAAAACCTTTAATTGTCTCTCTTGCAATAATTTTTCCACCTATTGCTGCTTGAACTGGTATCATAAAATTGTGCCTTGGAATTAAGTCTTTTAATTTTTCACAGACCTCCCTACCAGTTTTTTGAGCAAAGTCTTTATGTATCATCATTGCTAAAGCATCTACTGGCTCTGAATTTACTAGAATTCCCATTTTAACAAGATTACCTTCTCTATGACCAATTATTTCATAATCAAAACTTGCATAACCACTTGTCATAGATTTCAGTCTGTCATTAAAATCAAACACTACCTCATTTAACGGTAATTCATAATTTACTACAGCTCTGTTTCCAGAATAACTTAAGTTTGTTTGTATTCCTCTTTTGTCTTGACATATTTTTATAATTGAGCCTAGGTATTGGTCAGGAGTAATTATAGTAGCTTTAATCCATGGCTCTTCGATAAATTTTATTAAAGTTGGATCAGGTAGACTTGATGGGTTTTGTAAATCTTTCACCTCTCCATTATTCATATGAATTTTATATACTACTCCAGGTGTAGTTGTTAATAGATTAATATCAAACTCCCTTTCGAGTCTTTCTGTCACAATTTCTAGATGCAACAAACCTAAAAAACCACATCTGAAACCTAATCCTAAAGCAGAAGAAGACTCGGCCTCAAAAGAGAAACTAGAGTCGTTTAACTTTAGTTTAGCTAATCCATCTTTTAATTTTTGATACTCAGAACTATCGACAGGAAAGAGTCCACAAAAAACTACAGGTTTACTTGGCTTAAAACCAGGTAAAGACTCGGTTAGTGGTTTAGAGGCATCACAAATTGTATCTCCCACTTTCGTTTCAGATAAAACTTTTATTCCTGTTGTTATAAACCCTATCTCCCCTGAATTAAGCTCATCAATGTCCTTAGGTTTAGGGGTAAAAACACCAACCTTTTCAACAAAATACTCCTGATTTGTAGACATCATTTTAATTTTCATATTATTTTTAAGTTTCCCATCAATTACTCTGACTAAAATGACCACCCCTAGATAAGTGTCATACCAACTATCTACTAATAAACACTTTAATTTATGATTTTTTTCACCCTTAGGTCCTGGTAAAGATTGAATAATTTGTTCCAAAATATCGTCTATACCTTCTCCAGTTTTTCCTGAACATGGAACAGAATTTGATGTATCGATGCCTATTACATCCTCTATTTGTTTATTTGTCCTATCTATATCAGATGCTGGTAAATCTATTTTGTTTAATACAGGAATTATTTCATGGTTAATATCTAGTGCTTGATAAACATTTGCTAATGTTTGGGCTTCGACACCTTGTGTACTATCAACAATTAATATTGAACCCTCACATGCATATAAGGATCTGCTCACTTCATAACTAAAATCAACATGACCAGGTGTATCTATTATATTTAATATGTAATTTTTACCATTCTTGGATTTATAATTTAATTTAACTGTTTGAGCTTTAATAGTTATACCTCTTTCTCTTTCAATATCCATTGAATCAAGAACTTGAGCTTTCATTTCTCTATCTGTCAAACCACCACATCTATGTATAATTCTATCTGCTATAGTAGATTTTCCATGATCAATATGTGCAATAATTGCAAAGTTTCTTATGTTATCAATTTCAGTGGACATTTAGGATCTAATTTTAGCGCCTGACTTAGACTCAACAGTTGAAATAATTAATTTATTAATTTTTTCAAGATCATTTTCTTCTAATGTTTTTTCAGATGATTGAATTGTAACATTGAGAGCTATCGATTTTTTTCCATCTGGAATATTTTCACCTTCATAAATATCAAAAATTTTAATTGATCTTATTAGATTTTTATCGATTGATGATATGATTTCTATTAAATCCTGTGCTTTGTAATTTTTATCTACAACAAAAGCATAATCTCTCTCTGATTTTTGATAATCTGAGTATTCAAAGTTTATTTTTTGATCCTTTAGCTTTATTTTCGTATCTTTTAAATAATCGAGATAAATTTCAAAACCAACTACTCCTTCAGTTTTTATATCTAGCTTCTTAACAATATTTGGATGAAGTTCTCCAAAATATGCAACAGGATCAATATCATCTTTATCTAGATAAACTGAACCAGATTTTCCTGGATGATAGTAAGAAGGAGATTTGTCTCTAATAAAAAAACTTTGTTTATCATATCCAGCTTCCATTAATGTTTGAATTAAATCTTTTTTCACATCAAAAATATCAACCGATCTATCTTTTTCATTCCAATTTAATCTTGAAATTTTTCCCAATTTTAATGCACCTATTACTGTCAACTGTTCTCCAGGCTGTTTATTTTTAAAAATTGGTCCAATTTCAAAAAGCGAAATGTCTTTAAATCCTCTATCTAAATTTTTCTTTAAATAAAAAGCTAAATTTGAAAAAATTGAATTTCTTAAAACATCTAAATCTGAGCTTATGGGGTTTACTATTTTAATTTCTTTTAAATTTTCTTTAAAAAAATTATTTATTCTTGAATCTGTGAATGACCAAGTAACAGTCTCTAAATAACCTTTTGATGCTACAGAACGTTGTAAAAAATGAAAAAGTTTTTGCTGTTTATTTAATGTATCTTTTAATCTATTTTTCTTTGGCTCTATAGTTTCAATATTTTCATATCCTTTAATTCTAACAACTTCTTCAACTATATCTATTGGTTGACTTATATCAGGCCTCCAAGAAGGAACCTTTAGGTTTAATTCTGATTTCTTTTTTGAAACCTCGAAACCTAGTTGTTTCAAAATTTTAATGATCTCATTTTCTTTTACTTTAAAACCTGTTACCTTTTCGAATAACGATGTATTAAATTTTATTTCTAAGTTTTTATATGGTTTAATTTTTTGAATATCAAATTTACTAATCTTTCCTCCACAAATTTCAGATATTAGTTGAGAGGCTTTTTGTAAGCCAAGTTCTACTGATTGAGGGTCAATTCCTCTTTCAAATCTAAATTTAGCATCAGTATCAATGTTAAGTAATTTTGAAGTTTTTCTAATTGATCTTGGTATAAAGTATGCAGACTCCAATAAAATATTTTTAGTTTCTAACTCAGTACCAGAACGTGTTCCTCCAATTACCCCTCCTAAGCCTAACACACCAGATTGATCACATATAACACACATTCCATCATCTAATTTATATTCCTTGTTATCTAGAGCCTCAAAAGTTTCACCTTTTTTTGAGTTTCTTACTATAATTTCTTTATCAATTTTATCTGCATCATATGCATGTAGAGGTCTATTTAAATCTAACATGACATAATTGGTAATATCTACAATTGCTGAAATTGGTTTTTGACCAAGAGACTCTATTTTTTCTTTCAACCATTTTGGGCTTTCTTTATTGGTTACTCCTTTTATGAGACAACTCGCAAAAATTGTACAACCTTGGTTTTTATCTTTAATAATTGAAACTTTAATATTTTGGCATCCATCTTTCTTGATGTTTTTATGTGAAATACTTTTTAATTTACCAGCTCCTGCTGCAGCTAAATCTCTAGCTATTCCTCTCACCCCTAAACAATCAGGTCGATTTGGAGTTATAGATAAATCAACAACCTTTTCAGTATTATTTTTAAAAAAATTATTACCTATTTTGTCTGAATATTTACTTGGTTTTAGCTCAGTTATTCCCTCACTTTCGTCTGATAATTTTAATTCTGACTCCGAGCATAGCATCCCATATGAAGTTACTCCTCTAATCTTACTGACTGTAAGTTTCATATTATTTTTTGGAATTACTGATCCAGGAGGAGCATAGACAGTCAAAAGATCTTTTTTAGCGTTTGGTGCTCCACAAACAACTTTAACAATATTTTGTTGCCCTATATCAACATCACATACCCTAAGTCTATCTGCATTTGGATGTTGTTCAGCATTTATAATTTTTGCCACTTTAAAATCGTCTAATTCTGAGCTGATATTTTCAAAACTTTCAACTTCAAGTCCAACATCCGTCAATTTATCAATAATTTGAGTATCTTTATGTTTGGTTTCAAGGTGTTCCTTTAACCAACTCATTGTAAATTTCATCTGCTTAGACCTCTATAATTTGAAGGAACGTCTAATGGATCAAACCCAAAATGATTAAGCCATCTGTAGTCAGTCTCAAAAAAAGCTCTTAAATCATTTATGCCGTATTTCAACATTCCAAGTCTATCAATTCCAATACCAAAAGCATAACCTTGGTATTTATCTGGATTAACATTTACATTTTTCAGGACATTTGGATGTACCATTCCACACCCAAGAATTTCTAACCATTTATTTCCCTCACCGATAACTATTTTTCCATCCTTTAACTCGTAACCAATATCAACCTCTGCAGATGGTTCAGTAAAAGGAAAATGACTAGGTCTAAATCTCATTTTAATTTTGTCTACTTCAAAAAACGACTTTATAAAATAATTCAAGCAGCCTTTTAAATGACCCATATTTATATCTTTATCAATATGAAGTCCCTCAACTTGGTGAAACATTGGTGAATGTGTTTGATCACTATCAGATCGATATGTTCTTCCTGGAGCTATAATCTTAAATGGAGGTTTTCCATTCAGCATAGTCCTGACTTGTACTGGAGACGTATGAGTTCTTAATAATATTTCTTTATTATTATCCAAATAAAAAGTGTCATGCATATCTCTTGCTGGATGATTATCAGGAGTATTTAATGCAGTAAAATTATAATGCTCATTCTCAACATCTGGCCCTTCTTCTACACTAAAGCCTATTTCAGAAAATATTGAAGATATCTCATCAATAACTTGTGAAACAGGATGTATTTTTCCTTGTTTTATTTCTCTCTCAGGTAAAGTTACATCTAATTTTTCATTCTCAAGTTTAGAATTAATCTCTTTAATTTCAATTTCTTGAAGTTTGAAATTTATTTTTTCTTGAAGTTCTTCTTTTATTGAATTTAAATCTGAAGCAAATTTTTTTCTTTCATCATTGGGTAATGAACCTAATGTTTTAAAAGAATTAGAAATCTGTCCATTTTTACCAAACAATTCTGTTTTTATTTGATTTACACTTTCTGAGTCTAAATCGTTATCTAATTTATTTAAATATTCTTCTTTGATTTTTTTAATATCGGACATATTCGTAGAATATTTGTTAACTCTAGAAAAACAACAATGAAAATTAGTTTAATGCTGCTTGAGCTTTTTTAACTATAGTTTTAAATGCTTCTGGATTATCGTAAGCTATTTCAGCGAGTATTTTTCTGTCTATTTTTATACCTGTCTTACTCAGACCGTTTATAAATTTAGAATAAGTTAAACCTTCTGATCTTACTCCAGCGTTAATTCTTTGAATCCAAAGTGACTTAAAATCTCTTTTTTTGTTTCTTCTGTCTCTATAGGCATACTGCATAGCTTTTTCCATTGCCTGTCTGGCAACTCTTATTGTATTTTTTCGTCTACCCCACTGTCCCTTTACAGCTTTTAATACTTTTTTATGTTTAGCTCTACTTGTTACACCTCGTTTTACTCTAGCCATATTATCCTCTTAGATTATACGGCATGTAAGATTTTACAATTTTACCATCTTGTTTAGACATTACCGTAGTTCCTCTTTGCTTCCTAATCTGTGAATTTGTTCTTTTAATCATACCATGTCTTTTACCAGCTTGAGCAGTTATGACCTTGCCTCTAGCTGATATTTTAAATCTTTTTTTTGCTGAACTTTTTGTTTTTAATTTAGGCATAATTTTTGAGGGGTTATACAAATATTAATATTAATTTACAACCAGAAATAAGCCTTATAAAGGCTGGATAACCATTATCATTTGCTTACCATCAAACTTTGGCTGCAGCTCAACTCGACCTACTGACTCCATATCTTGTTTAATTTTATCCATCAATTCATTTCCTAAACTGGAATGTTGTAGTTCTCTTCCTTTAAATCTGATTGTAAATTTTACCTTATCACCTTTTGAGATAAATTTTTGAGCATTTTTAATTTTAAAAGTATAATCATGAACTTCGGTAACTGGCCGTAATTTAATTTCTTTTAATTCAATTTTTTTCTGCTTTTTTTTTGCTTTATTTGCTTTTTTTTGTGCATCATATTTATATTTTCCCATATCCATAATTTTGCACACTGGTGGTTTTGCATTTGGAGCAATTTCAATTAAATCTAAACCTTGCTCCTTTGCTCTATCAATAGCATCATTCAAATTTAAAATTCCTAAATTATCTCCATCACTAGCTATAACTTGTACATCTTGTGACGTGATCCTGTGATTTGTCCTTGGACCTTTTGCTTTTGTTTTTCTCTGGAAATAGTTTTGTTTAAAATCTGCCACTAAATTGAAGGTGCTTTATTAAGAGCAGAATATTTTTTTAAGAATTGTTGCAAATCCATAGTTTCTTGTTTTTTAGAATCCAATCTTCTAATAGTTACTGTGTTGCTGTCAACTTCTTTTTTTCCACATATTAGTAGCATTGGGACTTTAGTTAATGAATGCTCTCTTATTTTATAATTTAAATTGTGATTTTTTAAGTCAACTTCAGAAGTTAATCCGGCTTTTTTTAACATGTTGTTGACTTGTTTTGCATATTCATCGAAATCACTTGATATTGGGATAACTATTGTTTGAATTGGGCAAAGCCAAAAAGGCAATTTCCCAGAATAATTTTCAATTAAGATTCCAATAAATCTCTCTAAAGATCCAAATAAAGCTCTATGTAGCATAACTGGAACTTTCTTATTTCCATCACTGTCTACAAATGATGCACCTAACCTCCCTGGCAAGTTTAAATCAACTTGTAGAGTTCCACATTGCCAATCTCTACCGATTGCATCTCTTAAAACAAATTCTATTTTTGGACCGTAAAAAGCACCTTCACCTTTATTTACTGAGTATTCTAATTTTGTTGCTTTTATAGCCTCCAATAAGGCTGCTTCTGATTTATCCCAAACTTTATCGTCACCAACTCTTAAGTCTGGTCGATCAGAATATTTCAAAATTACATCTTCAAATCCTAGATCTTTATAAATTTCTAAAATTAAGTTTGTCACACTTAAACATTCCTCTGTAATTTGTTCTTCTGTACAGAAGATATGCGCATCATCTTGGGTAAATGCTCTTACACGTAATAATCCGTGAAGAGCTCCAGAGGGTTCATATCTATGAACTTTTCCAAATTCTGACATTTTCAATGGCAAATCCCTATAACTTTTTAAACCTTGATTAAAGACCTGAACACAACCAGGACAATTCATTGGCTTTATAGCAAAAACTTTTTCATCAGGTGTTGTAGAAGTATACATATTTGCACCAAATTTTTCCCAGTGGCCAGATTTTTCCCAAAGTGATCGATCTAATATTTCTGGGGTATTTATTTCTTGATATCCTGCATTTTCTTGTTTCAATCTCATGTAGGAAATAAGTTTTTGAAATAAGTTCCATCCTTTTTGATGCCAAAATACAGAACCAGGACTTTCTTCTCTAAAATGAAACAAATCCATTTCTTTACCTATTTTTCTATGATCTCTTTTTTCTGCTTCTTCTATTCTTTGAAGATACAAATCCAGGTCTTTCTGATTGGCCCAGCTAGTTCCATAAATTCTTTGCAACATTTCATTATTAGAATCCCCTCGCCAATAAGCCCCTGATACTTTTGTTAATTTAAATGATTTACCAATTTTACTAGAAGATTCTAAATGAGGACCTCTACATAGATCATGCCATGTATCACCGTGATGATAAACCGTAAGCATCTCATTTTTTGGAATACTCTCAATTATTTCAGCTTTATATTTTTCTCCAATTTTTTTAAAATGAGCTATTGCCTTATCTCTCTCCCAAATTTCCCTTCTAGTTTTTACATCTTTATCAATTATCTCTGACATTTTATTTTCAATTTTTTTAAGGTCATCACTGGTAAAAGGTTCCTTTCTAGCAAAGTCATAATAAAAGCCATTTTCTATAACTGGACCGATTGTTACCTGAGTTCCTGGAAATAATTCTTGGACAGCCATTGCCATAATATGTGCTGTATCATGCCTAATAACTTCTAATCCCTCAGGATCTTTTGCAGTAAAAATTTTAATCGAACTGTCTTTATCTATTGTTGAGTATAAATCTTTTAATTCACCATTTACACTCATTACTAAGGCTTGTTTAGCTAGAGATTTACTTATTTTTTCTGCAACCTCTGAGCCTGTTACGCTTTTATCAAAGTTTAATGTTTTTCCGTCAGGTAATGTAATATTTGGCATCAATTAAATAGTTTTTTGTACTCTGAATAAGTAGAAAAACACATTTTTTCAACATTAAATTTCTTTACAGCATTTTCTCTTCCAAAATTACCCATTTTTGAAAGTTCGTTAGGATCTAAGTTCATTACTTGTATAATTTTTTTTGATAAATCATCGGAATTACCTGCTTCAAACAATAGTCCAGACTTTCCATCAATAACTGTCTCATTTGATCCTCCAATATTACTTGCAAGAATTAATCTTTGCATTGATTGAGCCTCTACTGCAACTCTTCCAAAAGCTTCGGGTTCAATTGATGTAGAGACAACTATGTCAGATATTTTGTAAGCTAACGGCATGTTTTTGCAATGGTCTATAAATCTAATTTGTTTGGTAAGTCTATATTGTTCTACAAGTCTAATTAATTTTTTTTTATAAAGATCTCTACCTTGGTCACTACCTAAAATTACTGCGATGAACGAGTCATTGCCTAATTGAATATTCACTTTACTTAATGCCTCTAGAAACATCTCTTGACCTTTCCACGCTGTCAGTCTACCTGGTAATAAAATTATTTTTTTTCCTACCACTAAATCCCATGATTTAAATAATTTGTCTTCGTCAGCTTCTAGAGTAGTGGAGGAGTCAAAATAATCTGTATTTATAC
>CACGYL010000021.1 GCA_902577285.1 uncultured Pelagibacteraceae bacterium
TGGATTAAACCTTATAAAAAAATTAAAGACGTAAAGTACAGTAAAGATGATGTTCATATTAAATGGTTTTATGATGGTACATTGAACGCATCAGCAAATTGTATAGATAGACATTTAAAAAAGAATGCTGATAAAACTGCAATTATCTGGGTTGGTGATGATCCGAAAGTTCAAAAAAAAATTAGCTATAAAGAATTACATAAGGAAGTTTCTAAAGCTGCGAATGGTTTAAAAAATTTAGGAGTTCAAAAAGGAGATAGAGTAACAATTTATCTAACTATGATTCCTGAGCTGGCATATACTATGCTTGCATGTGCTAGAATAGGTGCAATTCACTCGATAATATTTGGTGGTTTTTCTCCAGATAGTATTTCAGGCAGAATTAATGATTGTGAGTCAGATTATGTCATAACTGCAGATGAAGGTGTAAGAGGTGGTAAAACGATTCCATTGAAATCCATAACAGATGAAGCCTTAGAGAACTGTCCTAATGTTAAAAAATGTATTGTAGTAAAAAGAACTGGAACTAAAAAAATAGATTGGTTTAATGACAGAGATGTTTGGTATCATCACATGACTAAGAAAGTCTCTATGAAATGTGAACCTGAGGAAATGAGTGCTGAAGATCCATTGTTTATTCTTTACACATCAGGATCAACTGGAAAACCAAAAGGAGTTCTTCATACGACAGGTGGGTATATGGTTTACGCATCAATGACTCATCAATATATTTTCAACTACAAACCAAAAGATATTTATTGGTGCACAGCTGATATTGGATGGGTTACTGGACACAGTTATATTATTTATGGTCCACTTGCGAATGGTGCAACTACAATAATGTTTGAAGGAATACCAACTTATCCAGATACATCGAGATGGTGGCAAATAGTTGATAAGTATAAAGTTAATATTTTCTATACTGCACCGACTGCAATTAGAGCTTTAATGAGAGAAGGTGATAAACCAGTAAAAAAAACTTCTAGAAAAACCTTAAAACTTTTAGGCACCGTTGGTGAACCAATAAATCCTGAGGCATGGGAATGGTATTTTAAAACTGTTGGAGATAGTAAATGTCCAATTGTTGATACATGGTGGCAAACTGAAACAGGTGGAATTTTGATTAGTCCTCAGACAGGAGCTATAGATTTGAAACCTGGTTCTGCAACTAAACCATTTTATGGGATTAAACCAGAAATAATTGATAAGGACGGTAAGGTTTTAAAAGGAGAAGCACAAGGTAGATTATGTATTGCACAATCATGGCCTGGACAAATGAGAACTGTGTATGGAGACCACCAAAGGTTTATAGATACATATTTTTCGCAATTTGATGGAAAATATTTTACAGGAGATGGATGTAGACGAGATAAAGATGGATATTATTGGATCACTGGACGAGTCGATGATGTTATAATTGTTTCAGGACATAATTTAGGAACTGCAGAAATCGAAAGTGCATTCGTGGCTCATCCAAAAGTAGCAGAGGCAGCAGTAGTTGGTTATCCACATGACATAAAAGGAAATGGTCTTTACTGTTACGTAACTTTAAATGTAGGAGAAAAAAGTACTCTTGATTTAGAAAGAGATTTAAAGTTATGGGTAAGAAAACAAATTGGTCCGATAGCAACACCTGATTTAATACAATTTGCTCCTGGTCTCCCAAAAACAAGATCTGGTAAAATCATGAGAAGAATTTTAAGAAAAATAGCAGCTAATGAACATGGTCAACTGGGAGATACGACAACCTTGGCAGATCCTTCAGTTGTCGATAGCTTAGTAGATAATAGAAAAAATATTTAAATCTTTATACGTTTAGAAAACTCTTCCTTAATGTTATCCCATTTCAATATCATAGAGTTAAGAACAATTTTCCTATCTAAAGTTTTTAACTCATTTGCAATTGGAGCCCAATTATATAGTGCTAAAGCACTTTCATTAAAGGGTAAAGATTTATAATAATCATCCCATTTTATTTTTTCTAATCTGCTTTTAAAACTTATTCTTGCTTCATCGACAATTTCTTTTGGCATTCCATTCTCTAATTCTTTATTAAGAATAGAATTATAAATTTCAGACGACTTACCTGTCTCTTTATAATTATAAAAATTATTTAAGTATGAAATTGTGTAAAATGATAAGTCTTGAAGTGAAATTGCATAAATATTCCATTTTGCAGTATTTATTGATTTTAAAAATGTTTCATCATCAAAATGCAAAACCCATTTGGTACCCATTCTAGTTTTTAAATAATTATAAAGAGTAACTTGTGATACCCAGGCTGATTTCTGCTGAATAAATTCTTCCAGATCCTCAATATTTTTTATTTTTTTCTTCGGCAAAATGCCTTTAAACATTGCTAACAAATAAACTTTAAAGTCTTGAAGTTTTATATCCTTCAGATTGAATCTGTATTTCAGGGCCATTAATCTAAGTAATATGTTGATGTATAATGTAAAAATGCCACAATATCGAGTGTTTTTAGGGGTTTAAATAAGTACGATTATCAGTAAGGTTAATTCTTTAACCTATAGGGAGAGAAAAAAATGTCAAAACAAGAACAACACTGGGAAAAAACCAGGGGCTTGCTTTTTATTACATTAGCAATCTGGTTTGTTTTCTCAATTGGCATCTTTCTTTTCGGAGCCGAAATGCAGGAGTCTAGCATTAAACCATTTGGATATCCTTTAACTTATTGGTTTACATGCCAAGGATCGCTTGCAATCTTCGTTATTCTAATTTTCTGGTTTGCAGGTCGACAAGAGAAAATAGATGATGAGTTCGGATTTACTGAAAGAGAGGGTGATCAATGATAAAGGGTAAATTTATAGATAATCTACCTAAGATCTATGGAATATATACTGGAGGGTTTCTAGTATTTATCATCCTTATGTCTATAGCTGAACAAGCTGGTATGTCGAAAGAACTGATAGGAATATTTTTTGTATCATTCACAGTCTTGATTTATGCTTTAATTGGTTGGTTATCTAGAACACTTCAATCAGATGCATATTATGTAGCTGGAAGGCAAGTACCTACTGTATTCAATGGAATGGCAACTGCAGCAGACTGGATGTCTGGTGCCTCGTTTGTTGCTATGGCAGGTGGTATTTACTTTAAAGGTTACGGTTATATGGCATTACTAGTTGGTTGGACTGGTGGATATGTACTAGTTGCTGCTTTATTAGCACCATATCTTAGAAAATTTGGATGTTATACTGTACCAGATTTTATAGGAACTCGTTATGGTGGTAACTTGGCGAGATTCTGTGCTGTACTAGTTTTAACACTTGCATCATTCACATACGTAACTGCTCAAATTAATGCTACAGGAAGAATTGCTTCTGTTGCTTTGGATATTCCATTTAATATTGCAGTCTATGTTGGTCTGGCTAGTATTTTAATGTGCTCAATGCTTGGTGGAATGAGAGCTGTTACTTGGACGCAAGTTGCTCAATACATTGTGCTAATTATAGCTTACTTACTTCCAGTATTCTGGATAAGTAGCAATATCGGAGCAGGGTTTTTCCCACACTTTATGTTAGCAGATGAAGTAGCGAGAATTGCAGAACTTGAAGGTCAGTTTGGTTTTGTTAAAAACTCAGCTGCAGACATGGCAACAGTACCAAAAGGGTTAGCTCAAATTACTAAAGCTCACTCTGAAGTTAATGCAACACCTTGGGCATTTATCTCATTAGCGATATGTATGATGGCTGGAACAGCATCATTACCCCACGTTATGATGAGATACTTTACTACCCCAAGTGTAAGAACAGCAAGAAGATCGGTAGGTTGGTCGTTATTCTTTATATTCCTACTTTACTCTTCAGCTCCAATGTTAGCTACTCTGTCAAAAATTTCATTGATGGATCCTAATTTAGCTACTGGTATCATTGGAAAGTCTATTGCTGAAGTTCAAGCACTTGATTGGTATCAAAACTGGAATCAAGCTAAGTTAATGTTTGTAAGTGACTTTAATGGCAACGGAACTCTTGAACTAAACGAGTTCTTCATGAAGGGTGACGCCGTAGTTTTAGCGACACCAGAAATTGCTGGACTACCTTATGTAATATCTGGACTTGTTGCTGCTGGAGGTATGGCTGCTGCCATGTCAACTGCAGATGGATTAGTTTTAGCTATTTCAAATGCATTATCTCATGACATTTACTACAAGATCATTAATCCAAAAGCTGAAACTGCAAAAAGATTAATTGTTGCAAGGATACTACTTGTGTTAATTGGTTTTGCAGGAGCAACAATCGCTGCCTTAGAAATAAATGATATTCTTGGGTCAGTTATATGGGCTTTTGACTTTGCGATGTCTGGATTATTCTTCCCACTCGTGCTTGGAGTATGGTGGAAGAGAGCTAATGCAGCAGGAGCTGTTGCAGGAATGTTATTGGGACTTGGATCTGGAACTGCTTATCTAGTTTGGGTCAAGTGGTATGCTGGAGAAGGTTTCCTAGGTATTACAACTAATACCTTTGGACTTGTTGGAGCATCGGTAAGTTTAGTTGCAATGATAGTTGTAAGTTTAATTACTGAAGCACCAGACTCAGCTACTCAGAAGATGGTTGATGATGTACGTGTGCCAAGTGGTAAAACAATACTTGGAAAACAATAATTAAAATATATTAATTTAGGGGCGAAAATTTCGCCCCTATTTAAAAATTATGTCAGCAAACTTTCATCCTTTAGTTTATATAATTGATTATGTACTTGGTGTTATTATGTGGACGTTAATTGGAAGGGTTGCAATGAATATTTTCCAAAGAGAAGATTCAGAATTTTTCTTCATGAAAGCATTTGTAAAACTGACAAATCCACTAATAAAAATCTTTAAGCCAATTACTCCAAGTTTTATCATAATGCCTTTAGTGCCATTATACGTAGCCTGGTTCTTCTATATGGGCCGTTTCTATTTAATGCCTTATTTACTTGGTTATTCGGTAATGGGAATGCTATCATTTCCACTAGAAAGCCAAATAGCTCAAGAAATATACATGATATTTGGTAAAAAATAATTCAAATAAAACAAAAAATTGATACTAATATTTTTAGTATCAAATGAAAAAAATTCAAATTTCTCCATCTATATTATCTGCAGATTTCAGTCAGCTCGGAAATGAAATTAAAAGACTTGAGGAGGGTGGAGCTGACTTAATTCATGTTGATGTAATGGACGGACATTTCGTTCCCAATTTAACAATAGGACCTCCAGTAATAAAAAACTTAAGAAAATATACAAATCTTCCATTTGATGTGCATTTGATGATATCTCCAGTCCATGAATACATAGAAAAATATGCTGAGGCTGGAGCTGATATTATAACTATCCATCCTGAAGCTACTGAGAATTTAAAAGCATCAATAAACTTAATAAAAAAATTTGGCAAAAAAGTTGGCGTCTCTTTAAATCCTAAAACTGAAATAAAAACAATAATTGATGAAATAGATTGTATTGATTTGATACTGGTTATGAGTGTTAATCCTGGTTTTGGCGGGCAAAAATTTATGCCAGAGGTAATAGACAAAATAAAAAAATTGAAAAAAATTAAAGATGAAAATAATTATAAATTTAGCATTGAAGTTGATGGAGGAATTAATTTTAGTAATTCAAAAATAGTATTAGAAGCAGGGGCTGATATTTTAGTGTCAGGAACAACAATATTTAAAGAAAATAATGGGGATATAAAAAGTAATATTGAAAAACTAAAATCGATATAAAATGTTTTTAAAAAATTCTTTAAGTTATATAAACGAATTTTATTTTATATTTAAAAATCAGTTACGAAGGATCTATTTAAGCTCATCAATATATAATAGAAAAATATCAAAGTTTGATGAGAATGTTTTAGTGTATCAGCCTAGTTTAAATATACTAAGTTCATTAATTAAATACGAAAAAAAGAAAAAAAAAATTGAAAATTTTAATATTCAAACAATATGGAACAATAGAAATTTAAGTTACAATGATTTTAAAAAACTTCATAGTTTTTATTGGCTTTTTTCAATTGATCTTAAATCTTCTAATCAAGTTACTCAGTCAATTATAAAGAATTGGATAAAGAAAAATCAAAATTATGAAACTAGAAGTTGGGAAATTGATATTCTTTCAAAAAGAGTAATAGCTTGGATTTCAAATTCAAAAATAACTTATGATGAGTCTGAAAATAACTATAAAAATAATTTTAACGAAATAATCAGTAAGCAAGTTAATCATTTAATAAATGAAATTAATAGATCCTCTGATCTGAATGATAAAATGATTGGTTGTACAGCGATAACTCTTGCAGGAATAGCGTACAAAAATAATAGGTTTTTGGATTACGGATTAGATTTACTTAAAAAAATTATTAATACTTCCTTTGATAATAGCTACTTTCCAAAATCAAGAAATATAAGACAGATGGTTTTCTATTTAAAATACTTTATTTTAATCAGAGAACTTTTGAAAGACTCGCTAAATGAAATTCCAGATTACTTAAATGAAATTATTTATTACCTTGGAAAATCTTATGATTTTATTTGGGGTTCATTAAAGCAAAGCTTATTATTTAATGGAAATAATAGTTCTGATAATAAAGACTTTGATAAATATTTATCTCTTTTTAGATATAAGTTTAAAAATGATAAATTTGATATATCTGGCTACACAATCTTAAAAAATAAAAATGCAGTTATTGCTATGGATACTGGAGGTAATCCTCCAAAAAATTACTCTGAAAATTATCAAGGTGGACCGTTGTCATTTGAATTTTTTTTTAAAGATAAAAAATTAATTACAAATTCTGGATATTTTCAAGATCACAACCATCAACTTAATTCAATTTCAAAAACTACTGCAGCTCACTCAACACTAATATTAGATAATACTTCTACATGTAGTTTCAAAAAAAATAGCAAAGGTCCTAGTTTTATTACCAAAGGATTTAAAACATTTGATAAAGAAGTAACATATGAAAAAAATTATTGGAGTATTAAATGTTCTCATGATGGATACCTTTCTAGATATGGTGTAATTCATCAAAGAAACATAGAATTTGATATAGATAAAAGTATTATTTTTGGAAAAGAAAAGCTTATAAAAAAAAAGAATTTTAAGGTTAGTAATTTTGAAATTAGGTTTCATCTTCTACCAAATATTAAAATAACAAAACTTCAAGATAATAAATCAGTTTTAATTGAATTAGAAAATTCTGGCTGGAGACTTTTTTCAAACGATGGATTGATAGGGATTGAAACTGGGCTATACTTTGGTAATAAAAATAAATATGTTGAGAACCAGAATATCTTTATCTCAGGTATTACACAAAATAACGAACAGTTAATTGAATGGAAGATCAGTAAGATATGAGTTATAAAATTAAAAAAGCTATTATATCTCTCTCAGATAAATCAGAAATTAGATTACTATTAAAGACTCTTAAAAAATATAAAATTAATATCTTAAGTTCAGGGGGAACTTCTAAGGAAATTAAGAAATTAGGTTTCAAATGTACCGACGTTTCAAAGTATACTAAAACAGATGAGATTTTAGGTGGAAGAGTTAAAACACTTCATCCTAAGTTATATGCTGGTATTTTAAATATGAGGGATAATAAAAATCACAAAAAAGAACTCAAAAAAAACAATTATGATGAAATCGATCTAATTATAGTTAATTTTTATCCATTTGAAGAAACATTAAAAAGAACAAAAAACCACAATAAACTTGTTGAAAATATAGACATTGGTGGTCCAACTCTTGTTAGAGCAGCAGCTAAAAACTATAAATATACTACTGTTCTAACCTCACCACATCAATACAAAGAATTTATTTTAGATTTAGAAAAAAATAGAGGTTCAACAAGTTTGGAACTAAGAAAAAAACTATCTCAAGAAGCATTTAATTTAACAGCTTACTATGACTCAGTAATTTCAGAATACTTAAATAATACAAATAATAATCATTTTCCTCAAAAAAAAACTATTTATGGAAATTTGGTAGAAGTATTACGATATGGAGAAAATCCCCATCAAAAATCTGCAATTTACAGTAAAAATAATAATTTAGATATATTTCAATTGAGTGGAAAAAAATTAAGTTACAATAATTTTAATGATATTTATGCCGCTTTAAGTATTTCACGAACACTTCCAAAAAATAATGGAACCGTAATTGTAAAACACGCAAATCCCTGTGGTGTTTCAGCTAATAATAATAAAATTCAGAGTTACAAAGAGGCCTTAGCTTGTGATCCTATAAGTGCATTTGGAGGAATTGTTTCCTGTAATTTTAAAATAAATAAAAAAATGGCTTTAGAATTAAATAAAATATTTTTAGAGGTAATTATTGGACTTGGGTTTGATAAAGAGTCTATTAAAATCTTAAAAAAGAAAAAAAATTTAAGATTAATTGATGCATCAAACCTTGGAGAACAAAGCTTAATTAATATTACTAGTCACTTCAACTCTTTATTTCTACAGAATGCTGATAATAAAATTTTTACTAAGGACAATTTTAGAGTTGTCTCTAAAATTAAACCAACAAAGAAAATTTTAGATGACCTATTGTTTGCTTTCAATGTGTGTAGAAATGTTAAATCAAACGCAATTGTTTTAAGTAGAAATAGTTCAACTATTGGAATTGGATCAGGTCAACCAAGTAGGTTAGATAGTTGTAAAATAGCAATTGATAAAATGAAAAAATTCCAGAAAATTAGTGAAAATGACATAATAATAGGCGCATCAGATGCGTTTTTTCCATTTGTGGATGGAATTGAAACCTTAGTTCAAAATGGAGTAAGTGCAATCATCCAACCTTCAGGATCTATTCGTGATAAAGAAATCATTAAATTTGCAGATAAATTAGGTATTATACTGGTATTTTCAAAAACCAGACATTTTAAACATTAAAATTTATTAGATTTTGTCTATTTTTGCAGCAAGTACAAAATCGCTTTCATGTAGCCCATTAATTGCGTGTGTTTGAATTTTGATTTTTGCATACCCCCAACCAAACCATATATCAGGATGATGACCTTCTTGCTCAGCTATTTCTCCAACCTTATTTATAAAAGATTGACTTTCTAAAAAATTTTTAAATTTAAAGTCTTTTATAATGTAATAATCTTTGTTATCTTCTGAATTGACAACCCAACCATCAACTTTTTTTAGATATTTATGGATTTCCCCAATATTAAAACTTGGAATTCCTCCTTCACATGGGATACATTTTTTGTCAGCTAAATCAGTCATTTTCTAAATTATAATTATTTAATTTTTAATTGCAAGCAATACATAGCTAATCTTTTTTCAAAAAAAAATTTTTTGATTATTGAACCAGTTATTCATAACAAGAAAATTATTTAAAGAAATTCCCTTTTTCGTATCATGGGTGACCCCTAAATTCTCTTCACCATCTTTTGTATTTTCTAAATCATATTTCTTTTCATTGTCTAACCATTCGTTAGGCATAGACATCATTTCTGATTTATTTTTAAAGATTTTTTTATATTCGGGATATTTTAATGCATACTCATGGCACCCTCTCTTACTTTCTACATAAATTTGATCATCAAAATAAATACTAAGAATATTTTTTGTTTCTTTTTCTACTTGAAAAACTTCCTCTAGACTTTGACAATAGATAATACTTTTGAAAATATCATTTTCTGATTTCTTATCTATCATATTTTTTCTGTTAAACTTATGGAAGTATGTTATTTGGTCAAAAATTAAAGACATTTTTAATAAATCATAGAAATTTTTTGACTCAATCACCACCTTATAACACTCAAAACAGTATTTTGGTATAGAATTATATTTAAAAAAAATTTCTTTGTGCCTCTCACAATTAAGGTTCACAGATTTAGTTCTATAAATTTGAACTTTACTATAAGAAAGGTCCTCAATATCCTCTAGTACAACTTTTTTACAATTTTTAAAATAATTAATAATTTGTTGATCTGTAATTTTTTTTGAAAAATCTAT
>CACGYL010000022.1 GCA_902577285.1 uncultured Pelagibacteraceae bacterium
CTAAAGTTACGTTAATTCCCTGATTAGATGCTGATGTTGGTGAGTCTCCTACGGCTCTGATTATCAATCCAATTTTTGTTTTTTTAAGAAAATAATTTGTCAAAAAAGGCAATAAAAATGCAAAGTATAATATTATTGAATGTCCAAATAAAATTGGTCCCAAAAAAGGAACATTTTCCTTTAGATTTATGAATAATAAGGGAAATTCTTTTCCTGGTATTCCAACAAAATTCTTTCCTATCATTGCCGACATACCGATACCAAAAATAGTTAATGCAAGTCCGGTAGCAACATGGTTTGTTAGAAGCGATTGCGTAAGCACACCAAAAATAATTGAGATAATTAGACCAGAAAGCATTGAGCCAATCACAGCTAAAAATAAGTTGTCTGTTATAACCATTAATGCAAAGCCCGAAATTGCCCCAATGATCATCATTCCTTCCACTCCAAGATTTAATACACCAGATCTTTCAGTTATTAATTCTCCAGATGCAGCAAGTATCAATGGGACCGATGATGCCATAATTGCACCAATCAATATACCGATGAAATTTAAATCAAAGCTCATTTTTTTTTAGACCTAAAAAATTTATTTTAAAAAATAGTAAGTAATCAGATCCAAGAAGAAAGAATAAAATCATTCCCTGAAAAACTTGACCTGTATATTTGGGTACTTGTAAAAAAATCTGTGCTGTTTCTGCACCTAAATAAGTTAGAGCAACAATTAGTGAAGCAAATACAATTCCAACTGGATTTAACCTTCCTAAGAAAGCAACAATTATTGCTGTGAAACCATAGTCTGGTGAAATATTTCTATGTAACTGACCTATCGGTCCAGTTATTTCCCCAACTCCTGCAAGACCCGCACATGCTCCACTGATCATAAAAACTATAATAATCATTGTCTTCCCTTTATAGCCTGCATATTTTGCAGTCTTTAAACTTAGACCTGATACTTTTATTTGAAACCCCAGATATGTTTTGTATAAAATTAACCAACTTAAGAATACAGTTATCAAAGTTATAAAAATTCCTGCATGAATTCTTAAACCATCAAATAAAATAGGCATTCTTGCAGATTCGCTAAATTGTCTTGTTTCAGGAAAGTTAAAACCCTCAGGATTACTCCATGGACCAACAACTAAGTAATCTAATAATAATTTAGCTACATAAACGAGCATTAAGCTGACTAAAATTTCATTTGTATTAAAATAAGTTTTCAAAACCGCTGGGATCATTGCAAATATCATCCCTCCAATTGCGCCAGATAAAATAATTATTGGCAAAACATAAAAACCATCATGACCATAAAATAATAAAGCTACGCCACCACCAACAATTCCACCAAAAATGAGTTGTCCTTCAGCGCCAATGTTCCAATTATTACTTTTAAAACAAAAAGATAAACCAATTGCTATTAAGCAAAGTGGTGTTGCTTTTATCAAAAGCTCACTAAAGCCGTATAAGTCAGAAAGAGGTGTTATAAAAAAAAATTTTAGAGCCTCTATAGGATTAAAACCCAAAACATAAAAAATAATTCCCCCACCAAATAAAGTAAGAAAAATTGCTAAAATTGGAGTTAAAAAGTAAATTAATGGCGAAACATCATTACGTTTTTCAATTTTAATCAATTGAACCTCCTCCCATTAGAATTCCTAATTTTTCAGGAGTAACTTCATTTACATCCATGATTTTTGATAATTTACCTTTATAAATTACACATATTCTGTCGCTTAATCTTAAAAGTTCGTCGTTATCTGTAGAAATCAATATAGAGGATTTACCCTGTTCATTAATATTTATAAGAGTTTCATGAATATAATTGATAGCGCCTACATCAAGCCCCCAAGTTGGATTGAAGCAAACTAAGAGTTCTGGAGAAGTAATCAATTCTCTTCCGATGATTAATTTTTGAAGATTTCCCCCAGATAAAAATTGACTTTTCATTTCAACATTATCAGTATTTACAGAAAAATTAGAGAGTATTTTCTTTGAGTGCTCTTTTATTTTTTTTTCATTTACTAATCCTTTTTCGAAAAAGTTTGAAGACTTAAAATTATTTAATGCAACATTTTCATAAATTTTTAATTCCGGAACAGCGGCTTGGGAAATGCGATCTTCGGGTGAAAAAGCCATAAGATATTCTCTTCTTTCTTTTGGATTGAGCTTACTGATTTCTTTGTCTCTAAATTTTATAGAGGTATAATCGGTAATTATTTCTCCACTTAAGATTTGAAACAATTCACTTTGCCCATTTCCTGAAATCCCTGCTATACCTAAACATTCTCCTTTTTTTAATGAAAAATTTAAATTAATTAAGTTTGTTTCGTAAGGGTCGTCACTTCTAAAATTTAAGTTTGAAATTTTCAAAATTTCTTCACTATATTTGAAATTGTTAATTTTTTTTTTTATCTTACTTAAATTTTCTCCAACCATTTTATTAGCTAAAGTTTCAATTTTTTCCTCTTTTGTTTTACTTACAGAGACTACTTTACCTTTTCTCATGACCGCTACTTCATCACAAAGTGAAAGAACTTCTTTTAATTTATGAGTAATGTAAATTATTAATATCCCCTCATCTGAAAACTGTTTTAATGATACAAATAGATCCTCTGTTTCTTGTTCAGTTAAAACTGATGTGGGTTCATCCATTATCAATACTTTAGGATTTCTAATTAAACATCTAATAATTTCAACTTTTTGTTTTTGACCAGCTGATAAATTTAAAACTGGAATATCCAAATCAATTTTAAAATTATATTTTTTTAAGATATTATTAACTGATAGTCTTAATTCCTCATTTTCTTTATCGCTATCAATACTTAAGTTTTCAAATACTGATAAAGTTTCAAATAAATTGAAATGTTGGAATACCATTCCGATATTATTCTTCTTAGCATCTAATGGAGAGTTCAGTCTAATAGTTTTATCATTTAAAAAAACTTCACCTTTATCAGGTCTTACCACTCCTGATAAAATTTTAACAAGAGTTGACTTGCCTGCACCGTTTTCTCCTAATAAGGCGTATATTTTTCCACTTCCAAACTCTAATGAAATTTTATCGTTAGCAACACAGCCAGGATATATTTTTGATATTTCTGATACTCTAAGTTTTGTGCTCATAAGAATCTTGTTGTTAATAGTGAAAATAATGAATTAAGCTGTATAAATACAATAAATAAATCGATTTTTGATAGAAAACTTATAAATTATTCAACTTTAAAGTTAATCTTTGGACACATTTAAGTAATATATATAAATTATGAAATTTAGATTTTTAGTTACATTAATTTCAATACTCTTTTTAACAACTGCATGTCAAACAATCAAAAATAAAACTGATGAAGTAGCCGAAAAGGAAAATAAAAAATATGGATTATTTGTTGGTGAAGATGTTAATAAAATGAAATTAGAATTAGGAGCTCCTACTGAAGATATTATTAACAGCACAGGTAATGAAGTTTTAATTTACAAAACTAAGAAGTACGGTATGCCTTGCGAGAGAAGATTTGAAGTAAATGCTAGTGGGACTATTATAGCTTTTAGTTCTAGTGGTTGTTTTTAAACTTGTGGGGCGAACCCCACAAGCAAGGTCAAAAATTATTTACTTAATATCAATAAGTCTTTTTTTCTTATGATCTGGTAAAATTCTTTCACAAGCGATTGTTAAAAGACCATCCTTAAGTTCTGCACCATTTACCTTAACATCATCTGCTATAGTAAAAGATCTCGCGAATTGTCTTTGTGAAATTCCTTTATGAATTATTTCACCATCTTCATTTTTATTTTCTGACTTATTAAACTGCTTTGTTCTTACAGTTAATAAATTGTCCTCAAACTCCACTTCAACATCATTTTTGTTAAAACCAGCCAATGCAACTTCTATTGAATAGTTATCTTTCCCAGTCTTTCTAATGTTGTATGGTGGATAATTTGATTGCATTGTCATTCCACCATTACCAAGCATATTTTCAAATTGATCAAACATATCGTCAAAACCAATAGAAAACGGTCTTAGTGAGTTAAAGATTGATAGATCCTTACTTGTCATAATATTTACTCCTTTTGTTAAGCAAGTTAATTTATGTAAGCCCCATTAGGCGACTTACCTGACTTATATGGTAACAAATTTTTAAAATTCAATGGAAAATTTGCTAAATTTTATCGGCAATTTTTAATGCAAAAGCATAATCAAGGGCTATTTCTTCAATTGCGCCATCTCTTCCTGACTTTCCTCCATGGCCTGCATTCATTTCAGTTTTTAACAATAGCAAGTTATTGTCAGTTTTATAATCTCTTAGTTTTGCAGTAAATTTTGCTGGCTCATCAAAAAGAACTCTATTATCGCTTAGACTTGTAGTGATTAAAATATGCGGATAATCCATTTTTTTTATGTTGTTATATGGGGCGTAAGAATAAATATAGTCAAAATGATCTTTGTTATCTTTTGCATTTCCAAACTCATCAAATTCTCCAACAGTTAAAGGCAATGAATGGTCAAGGTTGGTTGTTAAAGAATCAACAAATGGCACAGCCATAATTAGACCTAAGAATAGATCTGGAGCCTGATTTACAACTGCTCCCATTAACAATCCTCCTGCAGAACCACCCATTCCTATAATTTTACCTTTAGATGTATATTTTCTATCAACCAAATATTTTGCAACGGCAATATAATCCTCAAAAGTATTTTTTTTATTTAAAAGTTTTCCCTCTTTCCACCATTTCATTCCTCTTTCCATTCCTCCTCTAATATGTGCTGTTGCCCAAATTATATTTCTATTTATTAAACTTAATCTAGTAGAGGAAAATCCTGGGGACATTGAATTTCCATAAGATCCGTAACCGTAAAGTAGAACATTTGATGATCCATCTAGAATAGTATCTTTGTGTCTGGTAATCGTTATAGGAATCATTCTTCCATCATGTGATGGGCACTCTAGGCGTTCTACAACATAATTATCTGGATTATGTCCAGATGGAATTTCTTGTTCTTTAACAAGTTTTTTATCTTTTGATTTTAAATTGTATAAAAAAGTCTTTCCTGGTGTTTTAGGAGAAGAAAAAGATAAATATACTTCATCTGTATTTTTATCTTTTTGAATTAGAGAGATACTTGGTACTATTACCTTTTCATTACTAAACGTAATTTCTTCCTCATTATTAGATTTAGGATCTCGTAAAATAATTTTTCCAAGTGCGTTTGAGGTTTCTGATCTGATTATCCAATTATTTAAAAATACTAACCCCCCAATTAATACTTCATCCTTAGCTTTAATAAATGGCTCCCATTTTTTTTCAGTTAAATCGTTACATCTATCAATTTTAAAATCTTCAGCATTTTCATTAGTATGTTTATAAAAATAATTACCCCATGAATTTACAGAGTAAATTATTCCTCTCTGTCTTTTTTGTATTAATTTAGGATAGGGAATATTTTCGTCTACTTTAAAAAAATACTGTTCCGAAGTATTATGGTCAGAACTTGAAATCATAAAGTATTTTTCATCTGAGCTTAGACCAATACCTACAGTAAAAGCCTCACTTTTTTCCTCAAAAACTAATAAATCTTCTTTTGCTGGTGTTCCGATCTTATGTCTGTAAATAGTTCTAGGTCTATGATGTTTATCTAATTTTGAATAAAAAATATATTTATCATCCAGACTAAATTCAATACCACCACTAGTTTCCTCAATTTTTTCAGTAACCAATTTTCCTGATTTAATGTCTCTTATATAAATTGTGTAGTACTCAGATCCTTTTAAATCTAGAGAGTAACCAAGATATTCATCATTAAAACTTACTTCTAGATCTCCCAAGCCAAAGTATTCAGTTTTGAGTTTTTCTTTCTCTAGATCTCCATTCCAAATTTCCTCAACTTTTTCTTCACCAATTTTTCTTCTTAATTTAATTGAATAATTTCCTTTTGTTGTAGTTTTAGTCCAATATTCATAATTTTTATCTTTAAAGGGCAACGACTCATCATCCAATTTAATTCTAGCTTTTATTTCATCAAAAAGTTTCTTTTGAATATGTTTTGTATCTTTCATTTGATAAGCAAAATACTCATTTTCATCTTCTAAATATTTTCTGACATCAGGTAAAAGCTTTGAGCTATCTTTTAAAACTTCTAAAATATTTGATTGATGTATCCAGCTATAATCATCCGTCCAACTCTTGTTGTGACAAGATTTTATTTCTGGTTTCTTTTCAAGCTGTGGTAACTTCATGTTAAATTAACTAATATATGAATATTTTTTTTATAACACTTATCATTTTTGTCGTTGTATATGTTCTTCTAACTTGGTTTGCTAGAACTTCTGCAAAAAAAATCTCAAGATTCATAAGAATATTGATTATTTTTTCTGCAATAATATTAGCAATATTGATGGCATATGCGGGAAGATATATATTTTCGTTACCTTTTGTTCTTGCCATATTACCACTAATTAAAACGAAGGCTGGAATTTCTTTATTTCAACTATTTAGATTATGGGGGCTTTTTAGAGTTTTAAGAAGTTCAGGAAGATTTAATTTTAATAATTTTAATCAATCTGTAAATAAAGAGAGTATATCCTTAGATGAAGCTTATCGAATCTTAAATTTAAAACCGAATATTAAATATACAAAAGACCAAGTTATGAAGTCTTATAAATCAATTATGAAAAAAATTCATCCTGACGTGAGTCCTGAGTTAACAAGGTTGGCCTCAATTGTTAATGAGGCAAAAGAAATAGTAATAAAAAATATTAGCTAATAATTGATTTAAATTTCTTATAAATTTTCTCTGGATTTATTTTTTCTTTTCCTCTCGAATTATGCGAAACATTTTCTATACCATCAGGAACAATGGGATACATGTTTGGACTATAACTGCCATATAATAAAGGTGTATCACTCATTAAAACTATTGTAGGAACATTTAAAGCAGCAGAAAGGTGGCTAAAACTCGAGTCGTTGCATATTGATACTTTGCAGCTCTTTATGATAGGTAATATTTCAGATATTGAATAATTATCTAGACTAACGCAAAAATCTTTATAAGAAGATAGTATATCTTTAAGTATGACTTGTTCTTCTTCATTTTTACCAGTCGCTAAATAAAAAGTGCATTCATGATCTTTAATAACTAGACTAATAAATTTTTTAAATTTATTTGCTGGTATTCTCTTAGTAGGACCCGAACCTCCAATACCTAATAAAATATTAACTTTAGTATTTAAAATATTAAATTTTTGATTGGCTATTTGAATAGAATTTTTATCTATTTTAATTTGAGGATTGCTTTCTACTTTTAAATTAATCTTTTTTAATAATCTTTGCGCAGCATTTATAATATGTTGCTCTTTTTTTTCAAATAGTGGGTATTGATAAATGCTTTTTATTCCTGCTATTTTACAAATAAGCCTATATCTTAATGATGAATTAAAAATAAATACTTTATCAAACGAATTTTCTTTAATTTCGTTTTTTAAAGTAAAAAAACCTGATAGACCACTATGAAGATCATTCTTACTATCTCTTCTTAGATATATTATTTTTTTTATATATTTTAAATTTTTAGTATATGTCTCCACTTTTGTACTATTTTTTACTAAAAGTGTAACTGGTGAATTGTATTTATCAGAAATAGCTTGAATAAACGGTAAGAAAATTACCATATCTCCAATTCCCATGCGGTTTTGTATAACAAGAATATTCATATGTTTTTATAACCTTTACTAATTTGTATTTTTATATAAATTTTGACTATGGAACAAATTAAAGGTGTCTTTGCTGCTGGATTGTCAGTATTAGATAAAAATCTTGCTTTAGATGTTAAAAATACCATTAAACATGCAGAAAATGTAATCGATAGAGGTTGCCATGGGGTTGTATTTTTTGGAAGCACAGGTCAGTCACAATTAATATCCTTAAGTGAAAAAATTCAATTAATAAATGAGTTACCCAAAAGCAGGCACAAAGATAAATTTTTAATCGGAACAGGTCTCAATTCTTTGATTGATACTATAAATATGATGAAAATATCTAAATCGATTGGTTTCAGCAATTTTTTAATTATGCCCCCAGCTTATTATAAGTATGGAGATGAAGATGTGATTAATTTCTATTCTAAAATTATTAATGAGATTAATGAGTGTAAAATTATATTATATAACTTTGAAAAGCTTTGTGGATATAGATTTAGCGTCCAATGTGTAGAAAAGCTAGTTAAAAAATTCCCAAACCAAATAGTTGGTGTTAAAGATAGCAGTTATAATTTATTCGAAACACTAAAAATTAAAAATTTTTCAATTTTTCCAGGGTCTGAGGCAAAATTATTAAAAGGACTAGAGTTAGGATGTCATGGTGTAATTACCGCAACAACAAATGTTACAGGTCACTTAGCAAGGGAAATTTATGATAATTTTCACAGTAATAAGGAATTGTCATCAAATCAAAACTTGTGTGATGTCAGAAAATCTTTTGATAAATATAACTTAATTTCAAGTCTTCATACTTTAATGTCAGAAAAAAATTCGATTTATGAAAATCTTTTACCCCCATTAAAATTATTAGATGAAGCAGAAAAAAAAGATTTATTATCAAATTTAGAAAAACTTGATTTTAATATGGAGATATTAAAAGCAGCATAAAATGAGTTTAATAAGTTTTTTAAATAATTTATTTAAAGATGATGGTTTTGAATTAATAGACTCAAATTCAAAAAAATATGTAATTGGTAAGCCAATAAAAGAAAAACCAATTACAATAAAAATACTTGATCAAAAATTAATGCAAAAATTGCTTATAAACCCTGATTTGTATTTTGGTGAAGCTTATATGGACGGATCTCTTGTTATAGAGAATGGAACACTGACAGAATTTTTAGAACTAGCTTTTAAAAATATCGGTCGAGGAAATATTAATTCTTATGGAGCAATAATTAAAAAAATAAGAGGAACTTTTGGGTATCTTACAAATTTAAACAAAATCATTAAATCAAAAGAAAATGTTGCTCATCATTATGATATATCTGAGAAACTTTATGATTTATTTCTCGATGAAAACAGACAATATTCCTGTGCTTATTTTAAGAATGATAATGATACTCTTGAACAAGCTCAAAGTAATAAGATCGATCATATTATAAAAAAATTAAATATTCAGCCTAATCAAAAAGTTTTAGATATTGGTTCAGGGTGGGGAACATTAGCATTAGCAATATCAAAGAAAACAAAAGCAAGTGTTACAGGTATAACGTTGTCAGAAAATCAATTTGAATACAGCAATAATAAAGCAAAAGAAATGAATTTGTCTAATCAAGTAGATTTTAAACTTATTGATTATAGACAGTTAAATGAGAAGTTTGATAGAGTTGTAAGTGTTGGAATGTTCGAGCATGTTGGAAGAAATTTTTATAAAACATATTTTAATACCGTTTTTAAGCTATTGAATGAAAAAGGAATAGCTCTAATTCATACTATCGGTTCTTCTATGCCTCCACGAGACCCACAACCATGGATACAAAAGTATATTTTTCCTGGCGGTTATACACCA
>CACGYL010000023.1 GCA_902577285.1 uncultured Pelagibacteraceae bacterium
ATTTTACATCTTTCATTTAGTTCTAAACTATTATTTCCGTAAGCATATCTTGGGTTATTTAAACATATGAACCAAAATTGACCATTATTTCTTAATTCATTGGGATCAACCAATTTAAAATTGTTATACTGAAACAATTTTTTTGTGCTAATGTAATTATTAAAAACAGTTGGTTCTATCGAATAGATTAAATTTTCGCCTTCATCTTTGACAATAAAATTTAAGGCATTTTTAACTTCTGGCCTTTTCATTGGATAATCATTAATATTTAATAAGTTAAAAATACTTAAAACTGAAATAATTATTAAAATTAATTTTGAATACTTTAATCTGGAAACTTTAATTACAATCCAAATAATAATTATTGGGACTAAAAAAATTACGTATTTTGGCGACATAATTGATGCTTTAAAAGCTGAATAAAGTATTGTGATTAAATAGGTTGATAAGATTATATATATTAAAATATTTTCTTTGTTATTTAGATATAAAATACTCTTCAGACTTTTAATAAATAAAATTCCAAAAATTAATAAAAATATACCTCCGTTAAAAATAGTGCCAAAAAATGTTCTAAAATGATAATTATAGAAAAATGTATTGCTGATGTGAGTATAATGAAAATCCCTTGCTAAGTTAAACTTAAGATAATCTAAATTTAAAATTATATATGTAATCAAAATTAAGAATAAAGTTAGCAACCTAAAATAAAAAATTTTTTTTAAAATTAACATTTCTTTTGAAATATAAATAACTTTTCCAATAAAAATTAAGCCAGATATCGGCCAAAGACTTAAATTAAATACGGAAATTATATAAAAAAAAATGTACTTTAGTTTACTATTAGATCTTAATATTTCTAAGAACAAACATAAATTTAATAATACAGAAAATACAACTATTGAATGAGCTCTTATTTCTAAGGATTGCCATATCAAAAAAAGATTAATAGCTGTAAGCAAACCAACAATTATTACACTCTTTTTTGACCTATCAAAATATGTCGTCATATACATAGATAATGATACTAATAGTGTCCCAAAGATAAGTGAAAAGAGTCTACCGTTATCATCTAAATATCCAAATAACTTAAAAAAATATTTTAATAAAAATAAATATAATGGTGGATAATATTCTGTTAAGGTTTCGTCACCTTTTTCACCCCAAAATCTTTTAAGTGTTACCTCATTACTTATATTTGGGTCAGCTACATAGATTGAATGCCACTCATCGTGCCAAGAATTTCTAGTTTCAAATAAATAAAACCGAATAAAAAAGGCTATTAAAGTAATAATTAAAAAGATTAATATCCATTGTATTTTGTCTTTTTTGATGAATTCAATTTTTTTATACATATAAATTAATATAAGTATTATAAGAAGATATTAATAGTTTAAATTTATTTACATAATTGAATAAATTATTTGCGTCCGTAGCTCAACTGGATAGAGCGCCAGATTTCGGCTCTGGAGGTTCAGGGTTCGACTCCTTGCGGGCGCACCATTATTCACCCATATTTATTAAAGTACCCTTATTTTTTGCAGCATTGAAAGAATAGTAAAACAAAACAATTGAAAGAGAAAAATAAACAGTATTCCAACCAAATGCATAGTAAATATTTTCAATACTGACTGTTTGATTAATCAAAATATTCCTAGCCTCCTCAAATATATAAACTAATGGTAAAAAATAAGCTATTTTTTGAAATATTTCTGGAAGAGTTTCAATTGGATAATAAATACAACCAAATGGCGCGAGTAAAAACATGGTTGACCATGCTATATTTTCAAATGATGGACCAAACCTAAGCAAACCTGATGAAACTAAAATACCTAGTGTAATTCCAAAAATGTAAAGACTTAAAAAAAGAAAAAATAAAAATATTCCTAATTCTAAAATTGAAATTCCGAACAATGGAGAAGTAAGTAAAATTGCTGGGACCAGACCGATTAGAGATCTAATTAATGCAGTGATAACAAGTGAGGTTAATATTTCACCAATTTTCATTGGAGCTATGAAAAGATTAGTAAAATTTCTACTCCATATTTCTTCCAAAAAAAGCATATTGAAACCTATACTTGTTCTAAACAAAAAATCATAAAGTATTGCACAAGTTAGAATCACACCAACAGCATTATTGTAATAAGTTGTATGTGTGGCAAAAAAATTAGAGATAAATCCCCATAATGTAATTTGAATAGTTGGCCAATAAACTAAATCTAATATTCTAGGAAATGATCTAGTGATCAGATAAAAATGCCTTAAAAACAAACCATAAATTCTAGTTAAACTCACTTTTGCTCCTAGATAATTTTAAAAAAACTTCTTCTAAATTTGCTCTACCATGCTTAGAGATTAAATCATTAGGTTCACCTTGGTCTATTATTTCACCATTTTTCATCATAAGTACAGATTTACACAAACGTGTGACTTCATTCATATTGTGAGAAGCCAAAAGGATTGAAATTTTTTTTTCTTTTTTGTATTCCTCTAAAAATGTTCTTACAAAATCTCCAACTTCTGGGTCTAAAGAAGCTGTTGGTTCATCAAGTAGAAGTATTTTCGGTTCATTTATTAACGCTTTAGCTAGACTTACCCTATTTTTTTGGCCAGAGGAGAGTTCTCCTGTAATACTTTCTAACAACTCACCAATTCTTAATTTTTCTGACAAATATTCTATCCGATCTTTAATATTTCTAACTTTATAAAGCTTAGCATAAACAAATAAATTTTGCTTTACTGTAAGTTTTTTGGGTAGCTCAATATAAGGTGATATAAAATTAATCATTTCAAGAATTTCAATTCTGTTTTCTTCAAGCTTAAGATTATTGATAAATATTTCTCCACTAGTCGGTTTGAGCAACCCAAGCAACATTCCAATAGTTGTGGTTTTTCCTGAACCATTTGGGCCAAGTAAACCTAAAATCTCATTTTCTTTTATATTAAAAGATATTCCTTTAACTGCTTCTTTTTTTCCATAATTTTTTTTTATATTCTTAACCTCAATTAAATTATTCATTTTTTGATGCCCTCAAAATTCTATCATTAATTGCTTCACCGATATTAATATTTGGTATTCTTTCAATAGCAATTTTTTTGTATCCTTTTTTTTTTATTTTTCTTAATGTTTTATATAAATTTTTAGCCACTTCTTTTAAATTACTTTTCTTACTTAAATAAAAATAGTTTTTACTTAAATTTTTTCTTTTTTTTATCAAAATAAAAGCTTCATCATAAAAGTTTTTTTTGGCATTTAGTCTCATGGGAATTCCTGGTGAGTAGTGCAATTTATTGGTACCAGGGACTTTTACTTTAATTTTTTTTTTAAAATCATGCTTTATCGAACTAATTAGTTTATAGATTGTTTTACTCTCTATTCCACCTAATCTTAAAATTTGAGGTTTTCCAATAAGATTTACAATAGTTGATTCCAATCCTACTTTTGAGGTTCCACCATCTAAAATAAACTTCAATTTATCACCAAATTCATCAATCACATCTTGTTTTGAAACTGGACTTATGCTTGTTGATATATTTGCACTTGGAGCAGCAACAGGAAAATTAATCTTTTTTAAAAGTTTTCTAGTTAGTTGATGACTAGGAAATCTTACTGCAATCGAGTTTGAATTATTTGTAACTAATTTTGAAATTTTACTTGTCTTTTTTAATTTTAAAACGAATGATATTGGACCAGGGCAAAATTTTTTAAAAAGTTTGAAAAATGTGTTATTAATTTCACAATCTTTTTTTAAGTCACTAAGACTATAATAGTGAACAATTAAAGGATTATTTTTGGGCCTTTTTTTTAATTTAAATATTCTAGAAACTGCTTTATGTGAGTATGCGTTTGCAGCCAACCCATAGACTGTCTCAGTAGGGATTGCTATACATTCATTATTTTTGAGGTATTTTATTGCTTTTTTAATATTTGAATCATTCTTTTTCATATAATATTACCAACTAATATATGAATGAAAAAAATTTGCCAGATGATATTGCGTCAATGACTTTAAATGAGTTAACTAATTTAGCTGACAAAATTATTAAAAATTTAGAAAATGAAAATAATTTAGAAAATACATCTGAAGATTATGCAAATCTACTGAAGATTAATAAATTTATAGAAAAAAAATTTCAAAAAAATTTTAAAGAAATTTCAGATAAAACAAATCTTAAAATTAAAGATATTAAATCAAAGAAAAATGCAAAAAAAGTTACATAATATTGTTAAAGAAACTAATTCTTATCTTTATAGATACTTTTCTAAACAAAAAAAAACTGAACTTATAAAACCAATGCTTTATGGACTTCTTCCAGGAGGGAAAAAAGTAAGATCAAAAATTCTGTTTGATGTAGGATTAATATTCAAAGTAAATAAAAAAGATATTTTACAAGTTGCTGCTGCAGTTGAATGTATTCACGCTTACACCCTAATTCATGATGATTTACCATGCATGGATAATGATAACTTAAGAAGAGGAAAACTAACTACACATAAGAAATTTAGCGAGTCAACAGCTATACTAGCTGGAAATTCTCTTCTAACTATCGCATTTCAAATCCTAAGTCATAAAGCACTAAAAATAAATGAGCAAAAAAAAACAAAATTAATAAATCTACTTGCTGAAAGTTCAGGGCATTCAGGAATTGCAGGTGGACAGTTTTTAGATTTGAGTTATGAAAAAATTAAAAAAAGTAAAAAACAAATTAAAGAGATGCAAATTAAAAAAACTGGCAAACTTTTTAGTTTTTGTTGTGTTGCACCTATAATAATGTCTGGAAAAATAAAATATTTTAATAGGTTTAGCAAAATTGGAAATCAAATTGGCTTATTATTTCAAATTGCTGACGATTTGATAGATTTAAGAGGCAAAACATCAAGTGCAGGAAAAAAAACTAAAAAAGATTTAAAAATGGGAAAAGCTACTTTAATAAGTTTACTAGGAACAGATAATACTATTAAATATGCAGATAACTTAAAGTTAAAAATTTTCAAAAGTTTAAAAATTTTTGGAAAAAAAAGTGATGATTTTAAAGAAACAATAAATTACATTTTAAGTAGATCAAAATGAAAAATAATTATAAATTTTTAAATGATATTAACTTCCCAGATGATGTCAGAAAATTATCACAGTCTGATATTAAAATTTTGGCTGATGAGGTTCGACAAGAACTAATTGATGTTGTCTCTGAAACAGGAGGACATTTGGGTGCTGGCCTCGGAGTTGTAGAATTAACTGTAGTCTTGCACTATATATTTAATACACCTCATGACAAATTAATCTGGGATGTGGGGCATCAAACCTACCCACATAAAATATTAACTGGAAGAAAAAATCAAATTAGAACTCTCAGAAAAGGAAAAGGATTATCAGGTTTTACAAAGAGATCAGAAAGTGAATATGATCCATTTGGTGCTGCTCATAGTTCAACTTCTATTTCCTCAGCGCTAGGAATAGCAGTTGCTAATAAGCTATCGAATAAATCAGGCAATGTAATTGCAGTCATTGGAGATGGTGCAATAAGCGCAGGTATGGCATATGAGGCGATGAATAATGCAGGTGCAAGCAAAACTAAGATGATTGTTGTATTGAATGACAACGATATGTCAATTGCGAAGCCTGTTGGTGCTATGAGAAAATATCTCGCAAAAATTTTATCTGGTAAAATTTACTTTAGTTTTAGAGAAACATTGAAATTAATAATATCTGCATTCTCAAAAAGATTTAAAAATAAAGCAGGAAAAGCAGAAGATTTTTTAAGATCTGCGGTTACTGGAGGGACATTATTTAATTCTATGGGATTTTACTATATTGGTCCTATAGATGGACACGATATCGATACAATGGTGTCGGTATTTGAGAACGCAAAAGAAATTAATTATGATGGACCAATTTTAATTCATGTTAAAACAGAAAAAGGAAAAGGGTATTCATTTGCTGAAAAATCAGAAGATAAATTTCATGGAGTTTCAAAATTCAATGTAAAAACTGGAGAACAAGAAAAAGCTAAATCTAATACACCTTCTTATACAAAAATTTTCGCTAATTCATTAATTAAACATGCAGAAAAAGACAGTAAGGTTGTTGGTATAACTGCAGCAATGCCATCAGGAACAGGAATGGATTTATTTGGAAAAAAATTTCCAGATAGAATGTTTGATGTTGGAATAGCAGAGCAACATGCGGTTACTTTTGCTGCTGGAATGGCTACAGAAGGTTTTAAACCTTATGCCGCAATATATTCAACTTTTCTTCAAAGAGCTTACGATCAAGTCGTACATGATGTTGCAATTCAATCTTTGCCAGTTAGATTTGCAATTGATAGGGCGGGGTTAGTTGGTGCTGATGGCCCAACGCACGCTGGATCTTTTGATATAACATACCTTTCAACATTACCAAATTTTGTAGTAATGGCTGCAAGTGATGAGGCAGAGCTTGTGAGAATGATAAATACATCAATTGATATTAATGATAGACCATCAGCTTTTAGATATCCAAGGGGTAATGGAGTAGGAGTTCAATTACCTGAAATAAATGAAAAAATTAAATTAGGTAAAGCCAAATTAATTAAAGAAGGAAAAAAAGTTGGGATCTTAAATTTTGGCGCAAGATTAAAAGAATGCATTTTGGCTTCAGAAAATTTAGCTAAAAAAGGAATTGATATATCTATTATTGATGCAAGGTTTGCAAAACCTTTAGATGAAAATTTAATCTGGCAAATTGCAACAGAGCATGAAGTTTTAATTACAATAGAGGAGGGATCTATTGGTGGATTTGGATCTCATGTTAGCCAATTTCTTAGTGAAAAAAATCTTTTAGATAGCAATTTAAAATTTAGATCAATGATATTGCCTGATAGGTTTATAGATCACGATAAACCAGAGTTAATGTATAAATATGCAAATCTTGATTCAATTGGAATAGAAAATAAGATTTTAGATACATTAAATTCAAAAGTTTTAATAAAAAAATCTAATTAAATTTTATTTTGAGCAGTGTTCATTAAATAGTGGTCAAGAATTACACAATGCATCATAGCTTCTCCTATTGGTACCGCTCTAATTCCTACACAAGGGTCATGTCTTCCTTTAACAGATATTGTTGTATTTTTGCCGAACTTATCAATCGTTTTTCTAGAAGATAAAATCGATGAAGTCGGTTTAACAGCAAATGAAATTTTTATTTCTTGACCTGTTGAAATTCCACCCAAAATTCCACCAGCATTGTTTGATTTAAAACTAGTTTTACCTTTTCTTTGTAAAATCTCATCAGAGTTTTCTTCCCCAGTTAGCATAGCCGAATCCATTCCAGATCCAATATTTACTCCCTTTACAGCATTAATGCTCATCATCGCAGCTGCTAAATCCATATCTAATTTGGAATATATTGGCGCTCCAAGTCCTAAAGGTACTCCTCTTGCTCTTATCTCAATTATTGCTCCACAAGATGAACCAGCTTTTCTTATGCCGAGTAAGTATTTTTCCCAAAGCTTAGTTACAGATTTGTCAGGACAAAAAAATGGATTTGTAGATATAGTTTTGTCTTTCCATTTGTTTATATCACACCCTAAAATTCCTAATTGTATAACTGCACCGACTGCTTGATATTTAGCACCAATCTTATTTTTCAAAACTGCTTTTGCAATTGCCCCTGCTGCGACTCTTGCTGCAGTCTCACGGGCTGATTGTCTCCCACCGCCTCTATAATCCCGAATTCCATACTTTTTAAAATAAGTGTAATCTGCATGTCCTGGTCTAAATTTGTTCTTTATTGTCTCATAATCTCTAGATCTCATGTCTTTGTTATAAATTATTAAAGATATCGGAGTTCCAGTAGTTTTTCCCTCAAAAACACCAGATAAAATATTAATTTTATCATCCTCTTTTCTTTGTGTTGTGAATTTTGATTGACCTGGTTTTCGTTTATTAAGTTCTTTTTGAATATCACTTTCCTTTATTGGAACATTTGGTGGGCATCCGTCTACAACACACCCAATTGCAGGACCATGAGACTCTCCCCAAGTAGTAAATCTAAATAACTTTCCAAAAGTATTAAATGACATTATCTTACTGTATAAATTATTTTTTTAAAATTATGAACGAAAAAAACTCACTTGGATTAAATCTTTGCTTTAAAGATCACAATAACCCAATAAAACTTTTTGAAGAATGGTTCAATAAAGCAAAAAAAACCGAAATTAATGACCCAAATGCGTTTGCTGTAGGCACTGTTAATAAAAAAGGATTTCCAACAGTCAGAATGGTTCTTCTTAAAGATTTTGATAAAAATGGTTTCGTTTTTTATACAAATTTAAAAAGTGATAAAAGTAAAGCTATTAAAAATTCTTCAAAAATTTCCATGTGTTTTCATTGGAAAAGCCTACAAAGACAAATTAGGGTAATTGGTATTGCATCTAAAGTTTCAAAAAAAGAAGCTGATGATTATTATAAATCAAGAGCATATGGGAGTAGAATTGGCGCTTGGGCTTCACAGCAGAGCAGCATTTTAAAAAAAAGAGAAGATTTATATAAATCTATAAAAGAATTTAAAAAAAAATTCCCAAATCAAAAAAAAGTACCACGACCAGAATACTGGTCAGGCTGGAGAATAAAACCTAAGGAAATAGAATTCTGGCTTGATGGTCAAAAT
>CACGYL010000024.1 GCA_902577285.1 uncultured Pelagibacteraceae bacterium
AGAGGTAATGCAGAAAAGTAAATTTAATTTAGGAGGAGAGCAGTCAGGTCATATAATTCTTGGCAAGTTTGCAACAACTGGTGATGGTTTATTAGTTGCATTAGAAATTTTATTTTCTTTAAGAAAAGGAAAAAAAGCTAGTGAAATATTTAAAAATTTTATACCAACTCCTCAATTATTAGAAAATATTCAAGTAAAGGATAAATCAATAATTGATAGTCCAAAGTGTAGAAATGCAATTAAAAAAGCAAATAGCTTAATAGTAGGAAAAGGAAGAATGTTGGTAAGAAAGTCTGGAACAGAGCCTGTAATAAGAATAATGTGCGAAACAACAGATCAAAAAATACTTTTAAAATGTGTTAATATTGTAAAAAAATCAATTATCTAACTTGAAAATAAAATCTAAAATTTTGATTATTGCTGGCTCGGACTCGTCTGGGGGAGCAGGGATACAAGCTGATATTAAAACTGTTACATCGCTTGGTTCATATGCTATGACTGCCATAACTGCGATTACGTCTCAAAACACAACAGGTGTTAAATCTATCGTAGGAGTTGACAGTAAAGAAATTTCCAAACAAATTGAGTTTACGACAAAAGATATAAAACCAGATGCTATTAAAATAGGAATGCTTCATTCAAAAGATGTAATAAATTCTGTATTAAAATCATTAAAAAAAATAAAAGTAAAAAAAATAATATTAGACCCTGTGATGGTGGCAAAAGGTGGAAAAAAACTAATCAATAATGAAGCTATTAGCATTTTAAAAAACAAACTTCTACCAAAAGCAGATTTAATTACACCAAACATACCTGAAGCTGAAGTTTTAACTATCTCAAAGATTTCGACAATCCAGGATGTAATTTCAGCAGGCGATCGTCTTTTAGAGCTAGGTGCAAGAAATGTGCTAATTAAAGGTGGTCATTTAAATTCTAAAAATATTCAAGATGTCTTTATCAACAAAAACGAGATTAAAATATTTAAAAGTAAGAAAATAAATACAAAAAATAGCCACGGTACTGGTTGCACACTTTCTAGCGCTATAACTACTTATTTTTCGTGTGGAAAAACTTTAAAGAAATCTTGTGAAATGGCAATTAAATATGTAAATCATTCATTAAGAACACAACCAAACTTAGGGAAAGGTCACGGTCCTGTAAACCATTTAAATAGTATACAAATAAAAAAAATTTTCAGATGACAAATGTAGTTGTAGTTGGTTCACAATGGGGTGATGAAGGAAAAGGTAAAATAGTAGATTGGTTATCAAGCGAGGCTGATGTAATCGTAAGATTTCAAGGTGGCCATAATGCTGGCCATACTCTTGTAATAGATGGTATAGTTTATAAATTAAGATTGTTACCTTCTGGAATAGTTAGAAAAAATAAAATATCAATTATTGGCAATGGTGTAGTAGTAGACCCATGGGCACTATTAGAGGAGATTGATGAAATTAAATCTAAAAGTGTAGAAGTTAATTCTAGAAATTTAATATTATCTGAGGCAGCAACTCTAATCTTGCCATTTCACAAAGAAATGGATGAGATTAGGGAAGATGCAGCAGGAAAATCAAAAATAGGGACTACAAGAAGAGGAATAGGCCCTGCTTATGAAGATAAGATTGGCAGAAGATCAATAAGAGTAATGGACCTAGCATCAGAAAATAATTTAAATAAAAGATTAGACGCTGTATTAAATCATCACAACGCAATTAGAAAAGGTTTAGGAAAACCTGAGTTTGAAAAAGAGCAATTAAAAAAAGATCTTTTAAAGATTGCACCACAAATTCTTAAATTTTCACAACCAGTGTGGAAGAAATTGGTCGAGTTTAAATCTCAAAATAAAAAAATATTATTTGAAGGTGCACAAGGAGTTCTATTAGACGTTGACCATGGGACTTATCCATTTGTAACTTCCTCTAATACGGTCGCTTCGTCAGCAGCAACAGGCTCAGGCTGTGGTATTAATTCCATCAATTATGTTTTAGGCATTACAAAAGCATACACAACAAGAGTTGGTGAAGGCCCTTTTCCAACTGAACTAAAAGATAATATAGGCGACTTACTGGGCACAAGAGGAAAAGAGTTCGGAACTGTAACAAGTCGAAAGAGAAGGTGTGGTTGGTTTGATGGTGTCCTTGTAAGACAAACCCTTAAAATTTCAGGTATTGATGGAATTGCACTAACAAAACTAGATGTGTTAGATGAGCTAGATGAAATTAAAATGTGCATTGCTTATGAAATTAATGGTAAAAAAATTTGATTACCTTCCTGCTTCGGTTGATGACCAATTTATGGCTAAACCAATATACAAATCCTTTAAAGGTTGGAAATCATCAACAGTAGGCATAAAAAAATTTGAGGAATTACCAGAAAATGCAAAAAATTATATAAAAGAATTAGAAAAATTTATTGAAACTAGAATTTCAAGTATTTCTACTAGTCCTGAAAGAAATGATACAATCTTAATCCAAGATCCTTTTGACTTTTAATTTGCTGGAAGTAAATTCTTAGATTTAGCAGAATTAAGCATATGCTTTTGAAGTTTTTCAAAAGCTTTATTTTCAATTTGTCTTACTCTTTCTCTGCTTATTTTATACTTTTTGCTTAACTCGTCTAAAGTAACAGGATTATCAATTAATCTTCTTAAATGTAAAATATTTTTTTCTCTTTCATTTAATAACTTAATTGAGTCTGTAAGCAGGTCTTTTCTTTGCTCCATCTCCTCACTTTGTGCGATTTTTAATTCATGATCCATTTCATTATCAACTACCCAGTCTTGCCATTCATCTCCATCTTCACCTATCGGAGCATTTAAAGATTGCTCTTTACCTGATAGCCTTCTGTTCATAGATATAACTTCGCTTTCACTTACAGAAAGCCTCTTAGCTATATCTTCAACATGTTCTTTTCTAAGGTCTCCCTCCGAACGAGGTGCTATTTGGTTTTTAATTTTTTTCAGATTAAAAAAAAGTTTTTTTTGAGCTGTAGTTGTTCCAATTTTTACTAAGCTCCATGATCTAAGTATGTATTCTTGTATTGAAGCTTTAATCCACCACATTGCATATGTTGCTAATCTAAACCCTTTCTCTGGTTCAAACTTTTTTACAGCTTGCATTAATCCTACATTACCCTCTGATATCATTTCATTAATGGGTAAACCATAACCTTTATAGCCCATTGCTATCTTTGCAACTAGTCTCAAGTGGCTTGTTACGAGTTTTTCTGCTGATTTTACGTTTCCAGTTGATTGCCAGTTTTTGGCTAACATATACTCTTCCTCAGCCGCAAGCATTGGAAATTTTTTAATTTGAGCAAGATACGAAGCTAATCCATTTTCGTCTGATAGTGCAGGCAAATTATAGGTATTATTGTTCATAGAGACTATTTATTTAATAAAGAAATAATTTTTTACAATATATTTATTTGCAAGCAATTCTTAGCTTTTTTAAGATATTATTTAACTCTTTAGGTAATTTAGAGAAAAACTCAATTTTTTTTGATGTTCTAGGGTGCAAAAAGCCAAGAGTCTCTGCATGTAAGAATTGTCTATCTAATTTCAAAATAGCATCTTCTAAATCAGCGTCAATTTTATTAATTTTTTTAAATCGCTTTTTATATTTTTTATCACCAAGAATGTTGTTACCTTTGTGGCTCAAATGTACTCTAATTTGGTGAGTTCTTCCAGTTTCAAGTCTGCATTCTACTAGACTAAAAGTTGGCACCTTATCATTTTCAAATATTTCGATTGTTTTATAATTTGTGATAGATTTTTTTCCTTTAACAAAACTTGCTTCCATCATTTGCCTATTTCGAGAGCTTCTAGTTATTAAAGTTTCAATTTTACCTTTAGAAGGTCTTAACTTTCCCCAAACTAGAGCTTTATAAACTCTTGATATAGTATGTTCTGAAAATTGATTTGACAAATTTTCGTGAGATTTGTTATTTTTTGCAACAACTATTAGTCCCGAAGTATCTTTATCTATACGATGAACAATTCCAGGTCTCATCTCGTCTCCTAAATCTGATAAATTATTATTATTTAAATTAATAAGTGCATTAACAATTGTTTTTGTAGAATTCCCTGCTCCAGGATGCATAGAAATACCCGCCGATTTATCAATAATTAATAAATCTTTATCTTCGAAAACTATATTGAGATTGTAATCATAGGGTTCTAATAAAGTTTTTTTAGGTTCTGGTAATTCAAATAAAATCGAGTCTCCATAAAAAACTTTTTTTGACGGCTCAATTATTATTTTATTATTTAATTTGATTTTTTTTTGTAAAATTAAATTTTTTATTTTTGTCCTACTAAAATCTTTGTTATTTTTATTTACGAAGCGATCTATCCTTAATCCATCACTTTTTTTATCAACTATAAAGTGATTAAAGTTTTGGACAGGCATTAATTTTATAATTTATTTAATATTTTATACAACGTATAAGCTTTTTTTTTGATTTCACTTTCGTGCATAATTTTTAAATTATTATTTTTAATATCATTTAAATCAATATTTGATATAATTTTTTCATCTCCAATAATTTTATTTAAATAATATTTTGGTTTTTCACAAAAATTTTCATAGCTGAGAAAAGTTATATTATCTTCTTTTTTGTTTAATAAATAATCATAGACTTGATACCATTTCTCTAACCAAAAATCCAAATCCTCTGTGTTAGTCTTTTTTTTTATCTCAAAATTATATTTTTTATAGTTCATCCCAAATTCAAAATGTCCTAAAAAGGACATGTAATTTTTAAAAAAAATATCTTCTTTGTGTATTTTTTTAAAATTAAAGAACTGTTTTCTTAATGAAATACTTTGATTTAATGGGTCTCTAAACATTATTATACATTTGGAATCCTTAAAATTTTTACTTATGTCACCTATTCTTAAAATATTATTGTTATTCTTTGAGAGATAATTATTTTTTTTTTTACTTTGGCAAACTAATTCTTTAAATATTTTGAATTCCTCGATTGTTTCACTACTTAAATCGTGCTCGATAAGTGAGTTTTCTTGAATATACTCTTTCCCCATTGTTATTCTCCAAAATACTTCTTCAAAAGCTTCTGGACTATCTATGTTTATTTTTATGCCATCTTTATGTGCTCTTTCTGAATAATTTGATTTTTTTAAAAATTTTGAAAAAAAAGACCAAATGTTTGGTGATAAAATAAAAGGCATATTTCTATAAGTGCATGATGCAAACGCTTTACTTGAATAAATTTTATTTAAAAGAATACTCGTTCCTGATCTTGGTAAACCGCAGATAAAAATTGATTTATTTATTGAATTCTTTTTATGTATAAATACTTTTTCAATATCAAAAAGTACTTTATTTATAAAATTAATTTTAAAAATTATTCTAAAAAATACTTTTTCTAACCAAGAAAAATTACTTTTCATCAAAATTATTTTTTTTTAATTTTTTTTTAATAAATTTAATTGGGTAATAAATTATTGAGAAAAGGATTATAAATAATGACAAAACAAATAAGATTGTTAAAGCAATGGCTCCAAGACCAAGTGCAGGTCCAACATATGCATTTGCAAATTGTGGAATAATTATTAAAAAAAATATAATAATTACTTGCATTTTGTTTCTTTTAAATTTTTGATAGTTTGATTTATATTACCATAACGTTTGAAATTCTTCTCTGAATAATATCTAGACCATTTTATCTTTGCATCCCAAATATATTCCCAAATTATATCTCCTTCTTTATTTCCTTTCAAAACTCTACCGTTTTCTTGTTCTTCAACAAATATATGCTCTTCATCTATTTTTTCAAATAAACCCTCATAATAAGTTCTTATTTTATTTTTACTAAAAAGTTTTTCAAAGGGTTTTTCAATTTTATTTGTCTCAAAGTCATAAGTAATAATATTGGAATTGTTATCTACAAGTTTTAAATCAAGTTTTGTATTATTATTAAAAATGGCAATTTTTGTGTCATCATATATATCAATATCATGCTGATGTCTCCAAGGTCCAAATTTATGCCACAAAATCTGATTTGTTGAAGGCCTGTACAACGCCACTAAAGAAATATTTCTCATAGATAAAAATAAATCACCTTTGTTCCAAAATTTTGTATTTTTTATTACAGGCTGTATATCATTTAAGTGAATAGGATCATCACCATAATAAGAATTTCCAATTAAATCAAAAAAATTGTTTTCAATTAAAATATCAACAAGAGATTGCTTGAAAAGAATGTTTCCAGTTTTTATGTCTAGTTTTGCTATACCGTCATGAAATTTTAACTTAGTACCTTTTATATATTTTTTTTCATCAATATATATTGGAGCCCAGATATTGTTGTCATGATCAAGTTCTTTACTATGATGAGACTTAATTTTACTTTTCCACAAAATTTTTGAACAAGGGTTGATTCTTAAAATTGGTTCATTACCGCTACTTATTAGAACATCACCATTATTCAATAATTTAGAATGCTCAAATGTATAAGTTCCCGAAGCCTCTGAAGTTGCTAAAGAGGCAAAAAACTTATCAGGGTTCCACGTGTGAATTATTTTATTATTATCAACATCAATTAGTTGCAACTTATATGTATTTTCGTCATTAAAATAACTAGATATTAATATATATTCTTGATTTTTGTCATTACGATATACTTTCAGTCCTCTGGACACTTTTCTTTCAACTACATTTTCTAGTCTTTCAACAGATTGATCACCACCAAATATATTTGTTTTTAGATTAGAGGGAATTTGGGATAAATTATCTGCAAATTTTGCTATTAATGTTTCAGAGTAGGGCCCATCATTAGCAACATGTCTTACTATCCCACCAAAAAATACTAAACTAACAAAATAAAATGAAAAAACTACAAGTATGACAATTATTTTTTTCATATTTTAATTCTACTATTAAGTAACACTTAATTACTATATTCATTCAATAAAATGAAGAATTTTTATTATTCAATTATAATTCCTGTGTTAAATGAAGAAAAAAATATTTACAAACTTACACTTAAAATTAAAAAATATTGTAAGAATTATAATTATGAAGTTATTTTTGTTGATGACAACTCATTAGATGGAAGTCAAAAAAATACTCCACAGCTTGTCAAAAAAATTTAAAAATATAAATTTTCATATAAGAAAAGAAAAAAAAAAAGATTTATCTGCCTCCATAATACTGGGAATTAAAAAGAGCAAATATAATTCAATAGTAGTTATGGATGGTGACTTACAGCATGATCCTAAGTATCTACCAAATATATTTGACATCTATAATAAGAACAAGCCAGATTTTTTAATTTGTGTAAGGGATTTTAAAAAAAGGAGAGGTCTCTCAATTTTAAGATATTTTGCATCATTAGCTTTAATATTAGTGGTAAATACTTTATTGCATAAAAAAACATCTGACCCTATGAGTGGTTTTTTTATATTTAAGAAAAAATTATTTTATA
>CACGYL010000025.1 GCA_902577285.1 uncultured Pelagibacteraceae bacterium
GAAAATCGATTCTCTTATTCTTATAGAACAACAGCTAAGAATGAAAAAATTACAAATATAAACATTGAAGAACCCAAACCTTTCATAAACAATTATAAATTTGTAAAAGGCTTTGATGAAGGTGAATTAAAACTAAGTTCGATCAAAATTGATAATATATCTAGGTCAAATCTCAAAATAAATAATTTCAAAGTTAAAGAAGTACCAGTTTTAGCAAAAATCCTTACACTTGCATCTCTACAAGGAATTGCTGATCTTTTGACGGGTGAAGGAATAAGGTTTAATGAATTTGAGATGGATTATCGAACAAAAAATAATCTAACAGAGATAGATGAGATGTATGCGATAGGACCAGCTATTTCAATAATGATGGAGGGTTATATTGAGAAAGACAGGATGACAAGTCTAAGAGGAACCTTAGTGCCTGCAACAACTATTAATAAGACAATAGCCAAAATTCCTTTACTTGGAAACATTTTAGTAGGTGGCAAAACTGGTGAAGGTATATTTGGTGTCAGTTTTAAAATAAAAGGGCCACCGAATGATTTAAAAAGTACGGTAAACCCAATAAAAACTTTAACTCCTAGATTTATTACAAGAACTCTAGAAAATATAAAAGGTAATTAATTAGTAATTTTAAAGTGTTTTTTCTTCCCTATAGACAATTTCACAAAACCTTTATCTAATAGCAAATTAGGATCAATAATATATTTTTCATCCTGAATATTTTCATTATCTATTTTGATCGCTTTTGATTTGATTAATCTTCTTATTTCAGATTTTGAGATGTCCTTGTTCACAAAAGATATTAACTCAACTATATTTTTTGATAAAATATTATTATTAACTCTAATACCTGGAAGATTTTCACCAGTTGAATTTTCTTTGAAAGTATTTTTTGCAAGCTTCCATGATTGTTCAGCTACTTTTTTTCCATGTAACATTTCTGTTGCTTTATTTGCGAGTAAAATTTTTAATTCATTTATATTTTTTTCTTTAATACTTTCAATTTCGCCTAAAGATAAATCGGTAAACATTTTTAAAAATTTTAACACATCACGATCATCAGTATTTCTCCAAAACTGCCAATAATCATATGGTGATAACATTTCTTTATTAAGCCATACTGCACCTTTTTCAGTTTTACCCATTTTAGCACCTGAAGCTAAAGTAATAAGTGGAGTAGTTAAACCATACGCTTGATTTCCAGTTTCTCTCTTTATAAGCTCAACCCCATTTACTATATTTCCCCATTGATCTGACCCACCAATTTGTAAATCGCATTTATTCGATTTATTAAGTTCGTAAAAATCGTATGCTTGTAAAATCATATAATTAAATTCCATATAACTTAAAGATTGCTCTCTTTCTAATCTTAATTTAACGCTATCAAAAGTTAACATTTTATTTATTGTAAAATGTTTTCCGATTTGTCTTAAAAAATTAATATAATTTAGTTTACTTAACCATTTATAATTATTTACGAAAACTGGTTTTAATTTTGGATTATTTGTTTTTAAAAAAATTTTAAAAACTTTTTTAATATTATTAATATTTTGTTCAATCTGTTTTTCAGAAAGAATTTTTCTAGTTTCCTCTTTACCTGATGGGTCCCCAATCCTTGTTGTTCCTCCACCTAGTAGAACAATTGGTCTATGACCATGTTTTTGCAAAAGTCTAAGACACATAATTTGCAATAAACTACCAACATGTAAACTTGGAGCAGTACTATCGAAACCAATGTATGCATTAATACACTTTTTATTCAATAAATTTGATAATTCAAATTCATTAGTACATTGATAATAATATCCTCTTTCTTTAAATTCTTTTAAAAAATTATTCATAATTCTATAATCTTACAATATACATATTTTAATAAAAAAAAATAAGAATGGAAAAAAATTTCTCCGCGCTTGGTTTTATGAGTGGTACCTCGGGCGATGGTGTGGATTGTTCAATTATTAAATCTAATGGCAAAGATGTTATTAATATTAAATATAATAGATTTGATCCTTATCCAGCTAATCTCTCAACTAAAATTCATAGAACAAAAGAGAGAATTTCAGAAAAGCGAGATCTCTTAAAGTACTCTACAGATATACAAAATTTAGAAGAAGAAATTACAAACTTCCATATTAATATAGCAATTAAAGTGAAATATGAAATTGATTACGATCTAATAGGTTTTCATGGTCATACTATTTATCATAATTCAGATGAAAAAATTTCCAAACAAATTGGAATTGGAACCAACTTAGCAAAAGCGACTAATAAAACTGTAATTTATGATTTTAGACAAAACGATATTAAAAATGGAGGTGAGGGAGCACCCTTATCTCCAATTTATCATCTTGCATTAATAAAATCTTTATTTAATGAAAATAGAGTTAAAATTCCTTCTTCAATATTAAATATAGGTGGAATAGCTAATATTACCCAAATAGACAAAGATTTTAAATTTACCAGCAGTGATATAGGTCCTGGAAACTGTCTGATTGACAAATGGGTAAGAAATAATTCTAATAAATTATATGATAAGAATGGAAATTTTGCAAAGAATGGAAAAATAGATAAATTTATTTTTGATCAATATTTAGATAATTTTTATTATAGTAAAATAAATTCTAAAAGGTCATTAGATACGAATGACTTTGATATTTCATTTGCCAAGGGTCTCTCTTTAGAAAATGGAGCCAGTACAATAACCGAAATAACATCTGAAATATTATCCAAAAAAATAGGAGACAATGATATTTATATTTGTGGAGGCGGCAGGAAAAATAAATTTTTAATTGATTCATTAAAAAATAAAGTAAAAAATAAAATATTTTATATAGATGATTTAAATATTGATGGAGATTATATAGAGTCTCAAGCATTTGCTTTGTTAGCAATTAGATCCTATTTAGGTTTACCTATTTCATTCCCATCAACTACTAATTGCAAAGAACCTTTAATTGGAGGAAGGATTATTAAAAATACTCAATCAATATAAAGCAGTTTCTTTTTTTATATATTTGTTTAAAGATTTAATTAAAGAAACTTCGTTCTTAGAAAAAAAATGATTTGCATCTTGAATAGCTTCAAACTCTACCTTAATACCTTTTTGCTCGCTAAGTCTTTTATTTAAATCATTTATGTGCTCTACTGGAACCAATTCATCTTTCTTTCCATAAATCATTGTGCCTGATGTAGGGCAAGGTGATAAAAATGAAAAATCATAAACATTAGGCTGAGGTGATACTACTATGAATCTGTTTATCTCTGGTCTCCTCATTAATAGTTGCATTGCTATCAAAGAACCAAAAGAAAAACCAGAAATCCAACATTGTGAGTTATCAAAGTTTTCTCTCTCTAGCCAGTCTAGTGCTGCTGCAGCGTCGGCAAGCTCTCCTTGCCCGTTATCAAACTCACCGTCACTTTTACCAACTCCTCTAAAATTTACTCTACAAACTGAAAAATCATTCTCGACAAAAGTTTGAAATATATCAACAACAACTTTATTATTCATTGTTCCACCGTACTGAGGATGAGGATGTAAAACTAAAGCAATTGGAGAAGTATTTTTTTTACTCTTAAAATATTTAGCCTCAAGTCTTCCTGCAGGACCTGGTATAAATATTTCTACAATTTTGTTGTCTAATGATGCCATTGAGTATTAATCTCAAAAAAAATTAAGTTTTTTCTATCAAAATTGAGTGACAAAATGCAAGTTTTTAAATGCCAATTAATCTTGACTAAAATAGTCGGGTATATATAAGTGGCGCAAATTGCGGAAAATATGAAATTATCAAGTAAAGGTAGATACGCTGTAATGGCTCTAGCAGATCTAGCCAAATTTAATTTAAATGAGCCAGTTTCATTGAGAGATATTTCTCTTAGACAAGGAATTTCCCTTGTTTATTTGGAGCAACTATTTTCAAAATTAAAAAAAAATAAAATAGTAACAAGCGTTAGAGGTAATAAAGGTGGGTATATTTTATCCAAACAAGCGTCAGAAATAAAAATTTCTGATGTATTTATTGCTGTTGATGAAAAAGTAAAAACTATTGGATGTGAAAAACATTCTGAAAGTGGCTGCAATGGAAAATCATCTAAATGTATTACGCACGATCTTTGGGATGAATTAGAGGATTACATAAATAACTTTTTTCAGAAAAAAACATTAAATGATTTAATAAATAAAAAATATCAAATAGATTATGAGAGATAAACAAGTACAAGATTTAAAAGAATATAAATACGGTTTTTCAACTGATATTGACAATATTAAGGCACCCAAAGGACTTAATGAGGATGTAATTAAATTTATATCTAACATTAAAAAAGAACCTAAATGGTTACTTGAGTGGAGATTAAAAGCTTACAATAGATTAAAAGTTTTGAAGGAGCCAGATTGGCAGAAACCAAAATACCCAAAGATTGATTACCAAGATTTGTATTATTACTCAGCTCCAAAAAGTTTTAAGGAAAAACCAAAAAATTTAGACGAATTAGATCCAAAACTATTAGAAACTTATAAAAAATTAGGAATACCTTTACAAGAACAAAAGAGATTAAATGGGATCGCAGTAGATGCTGTATTTGATTCAGTATCTGTAGCAACAACATTTAAAGACACTTTAACAAAACAAGGTATAATATTTTGTTCGATTTCTGAGGCAATTCAAAAGCACCCTGATTTAGTAAAAAAATATCTTGGTTCTGTAATTCCTATTACCGATCACTATTTTGCAACTTTAAATTCTGCCGTATTTACAGACGGGTCATTTGTATATGTTCCTCCAGGTGTAAGATGCCCAATGGAACTTTCTACATACTTTAGAATTAATGCTTCTGATACAGGACAATTTGAAAGAACTTTAATAATAGCAGACAAAGGTAGTTATGTAAGCTACTTAGAAGGTTGCACTGCACCAATGAGAGATGAAAATCAGCTACATGCAGCAAATGTTGAATTAGTTGCTTTAGATGATGCTGAAATAAAATACTCAACAGTTCAAAATTGGTATCCTGGGGATAAAGATGGTAAAGGTGGTATTTACAATTTTGTTACTAAGAGAGGTCTTTGCCAAGGAAAAAATTCTAAAATATCATGGACTCAAGTTGAAACTGGATCAGCAATTACCTGGAAATATCCAAGCTGTATTTTAAAGGGAGATAACTCTATTGGTGAGTTTTATTCTATTGCAATAACTAACAATCACCAAAAAGCAGATACAGGAACTAAAATGATCCACATTGGAAAAAATACAAAAAGCAAAATCATTTCGAAGGGGATAAGTGCTGGATATTCAGATATGACCTATAGAGGTTTAGTTGATATTTCAAAAAATGCTAAAAATTCAAGTAATTATACTCAATGTGACTCTCTTTTAATGGGTAATAAATGTGGAGCTCACACGGTTCCTTATATAAAGAATAAGAATTCAGACTCAAACATTGCTCATGAAGCGACAACATCTAAAATTAGTGAAGATCAGCTACATTATTGTCAACAAAGAGGTTTAAATACTGAGGATGCAGTTGGTTTAATTGTGAATGGCTTTTGCAAAGAGGTTTTACAACAATTACCCATGGAATTTGCTGTTGAGGCACAAAAGTTGGTTGGAATTAGTTTAGAAGGAAGTGTTGGTTAAATGCTTAAGATAAATAATTTAAATGCTAAGGTTGAGGATAAATCTATTTTAAATGGATTCTCTCTTAATATAAATCCAGGCGAAGTTCATGCAATAATGGGCCCAAATGGCTCTGGTAAAAGTACATTATCAAATATTTTGTCAGGAAAGAAAGGTTACGATGTTTCAGGAGAAATATTATTTGAAGATAATAATTTATTTGAACTTGAAACCGAAGAAAGGGCTCATAAAGGAATATTTTTAGCATTTCAATACCCTTTAGAAATCCCTGGGGTGAATACAAACATATTTTTAAAAACTTCATTAAATGCTGTGAGGAAAGCAAGAGGAGAAAAGGAACTCGATGCTATTGAGTTTCTTAAATTAGTAAAAGAAAAAGCAAAAGATTTAAAATTCGATGAAGAAAAATTAAATAGACAATTAAATGTTGGTTTTTCTGGAGGAGAAAAGAAAAAGAATGAAATTTTGCAGATGACTATATTAAATCCAAAACTTTCAATTCTTGATGAGACAGATTCAGGGTTAGATATAGATGCACTTCGTATTGTTGCTAATGGTGTAAATTCTTTAAGAAAAGAAAATAATTCTTTTCTTATAATAACACATTACCAAAGATTACTCGATTACATAAAACCAGATTTTGTACATGTCCTTATGAATGGAAAAATTGTTAAATCTGGAGGCGCAGAGTTAGCCGTTGAGTTAGAAAAGAAAGGTTACAAAAGTTTTAGTTAAATGGAAAAACAATTAAGAACAGATTTTAAAAAAATAATTGATAGCTCTAATTTTTCTGAAAAAGAAATTATTAAAAAAGAAAAGTATTTGAATAAATTTGTTCAAAATGGTTTTCCAGGTAAAAAAAATGAAGACTGGAAGTTTTTAGACTTAAATCAAGCTATTAAATCAAATATTGAGAATTTAGATTATTTTAATGAAAATTTACCAAATGAGGTAGATCCTAAAATATATGTAGATGGTCTAGAGCATAATAAAATTGTTTTTATTAATGGAAGAATTGAGAAAATAGATTTCAAATACGAAGAAAGTGATAAATTTGAAATGAAAGATCAATTTGACAGTGAGTGTTTACTTGACGATGTAAATTCGCTTGTTGATCTAAACTCAGCATTAACTAATAAATATTATAAAATTCAGGTAAAAGAGCATTATGCTGTAAAAAAACCAGTAATTATATATAGTTTAACAACAAATAAAATTAGTTCAAAAAATATTAATATCAGATTAGACTTTGATTTAAAATCTAACTCGTCTCTTAAAATAATAGATTATTCAAT
>CACGYL010000026.1 GCA_902577285.1 uncultured Pelagibacteraceae bacterium
CGTAAAATATATGATGGCATCATAATTAATGCTGCCGGATATAGTCATACATCTGTTGCTATTAGAGATGCTTTGAGTATTTTTAAAAAACCTATAATAGAACTTCACATATCAAATATTTATAAAAGAGAGGACTTTAGGCATAAATCCCTGATTAGTGCAGTTGTAACAGGTATAATTTGTGGATTAGGTATAAATGGCTATATTTTAGCCATAAACTCTATGCATGAAATAATAAAAAATGAAAATTAACAAAAATATTATTAAAGAGCTTAACGATTATTTGGAGGAATTTAATCTAACAGAGATAGAGTACACGGAAAAGGATATTAAAGTAAAAGTTTCAAAATCTAAACATTTGAAAAATATTGAAACTTCAGAACCTAAAAATGAAGTTAGACCGATTACAGAAAATGTTACAATTGATAATTCAAAAAAGATAACATCTCCAATAATTGGTACTGCGTATCTTGCTCCAGAACCAGGAGGCAAAAAATTTATTGATATAAATCAAAAAATTAAAAAAGGCGATACAGTCATGATAGTTGAGGCAATGAAAACTATGAATCATATTCCAAGCCCAAAAGACGGGATTGTGATGGAAATCTGTGTTGAAGATGGTCAGCCTGTTGAGTTTGGCCAGACCATTGCAATCTTAAAATAATTTAATGTTTAAGAAAATACTTATAGCTAATAGAGGTGAAATAGCAGTACGTATAATTCGAGCCTGCAAAGAATGGGGTATATCAACAGTGGCTATCCATTCGGATGTAGATAGAGAAAGTATGCATGTAAGATTGGCTGATGAAAGTATTTGCGTTGGACCGCATCAACCAACTTTAAGTTATTTAAATATTCCTGCGATCATGTCAGCCATCGAACTCACAGGTGCTGAAGCTGTTCATCCTGGATATGGTTTTCTATCAGAAAATTTCGAGTTTGCAAAAATGTTAGAGGAAAATAATATTAAGTTTATTGGCCCCTCTTCAAGTCTTATAAAAATGATGGGGGATAAAATTGAGGCAAAAAGAGTTGCTAAAGAAAATGGACTTCCAATAATAGAAGGATCTGATGGTGGAATTAAAGATATTAATGAGGCAAAAAATATATGTGAGAAAGTTGGTTTTCCTGTCCTAATCAAGGCAGCAGGGGGTGGAGGTGGAAAAGGAATGAAAATTGTTAATAAGTTAGAGGAATTTGAAAATCTCTTTTTAACTGCAAAACAAGAGGCAAAAAAGTTTTTTGGAAACGATGAGGTTTACATTGAAAAATTTTTTCTTAATCCAAGACACATTGAGGTACAGGTCTTATCAGGTAAGAATAGAACTGTTCATTTACATGAAAGAGATTGCTCTGTTCAACGGAGACATCAAAAACTCATAGAAGAAACCCCTAGTCCAGTTTTAGATGATTCTATTAGAAAAGATCTATTTGAGAAAACGGTCAGAATGGTTAGCAAAATTGGTTATGAAGGCGCTGGAACAGTTGAATTTATATACGAAGATGGAAAATTTTATTTTTTGGAAATGAATACCAGAGTACAAGTAGAACATCCTGTAACTGAGATGGTTACTGGGATTGATATAATAAAAGAGCAAATTTGGATAGCTTTTTCAGGAGACACAGCTTTAAAACAGAGTGATGTAAACCCAAGAGGTCATGCAATAGAATGCAGAATTAATGCAGAAGATCCAAGCAATAATTTTCAACCCTCACCAGGTAAAATAGGAATGTGTCATCAACCATCTGGTTTTAGAACAAGAGTTGATGGATCTATATACCAAGGATATAAAATAACTCCCTATTATGATAGCATGATCTGTAAAGTGATAACTCATGGAAGAAATAGAGAAGAAGCAATTCAAAGAATGCTGAGATCTCTTGATGAGTTTGTGATAGATGGAATAACAACCACAATAGAATTACATAAAGTATTACTTAACAACAAAAAATTTATAACATCTGACTTTAATGTAAGCTGGTTAGATAAAGAAAAAATTATTTAATTATAACATTTTTTTAACCACACATCATAAACTGGGTGGTCAAATGGCCTGATTGATGGACTTGAAGCGAATGTCCAATCATTAAATACAAATACTTTATCATTATTACTCATTGTAGTATCTTTTACCTGGATAAAAGCTGTAACTTCTGGGTCATCATCAAATTCTGAATTATAACATTTTAAAACTTTAATATTTAGGTTTTGAAAAGAAAATTCTTCTCCGACTTGTATTTTAATATTAGTATTTTTTGAACTCACTTTATCAAGAATACTAAGCTCTGCAGTTTTTTTGCTTTTTGGAAAAGATTCGGCAAATATATTATTTATTATTAAGGTGCTTAAAACTGTTACTAAAAAGAAATTAATTTTTCCAGCTTTTGTATTTTTTTTTAACAGCATTATTATATTTTTTTGGATGATAAGAATTTTCGGATCCCGTTTGGTTAGGCAAATGTTCTTTCTGCCAATGATATTTTTTTAAATTATGATCATTTTCTATTTTATTATTTATGGAGTGCATCCAAGAGTACCATTCATTTGGTATTTTTGATGCTTCAACTTCACCATTGTAAATTACCCATCTTCTTCCTGATTTACTTTCATAATATTTATTTCCATTTTTATCTTTCCCAACTAATTTTCCTGAAAAAAATATTTGCAATCTTGTTCCAAACGTCTGATGATTCCACCAAGTGAAAATTTGTTTGAATACTGTCAACATAAAATTTTTTTTTTTTTCAATTTTAAATTGTAAAAATTAAATTAGACTAAAATTTTAAATTTCTATATACATTATATCTTCAAGATTCAATTATATAAATAAATAAGGAAATTAAATGGCAAAGTATTTAGTAGAAACATATTACACATGCAGTTTTAAAGTAAGTCATTATCTAGACAATATTGACGAAAAAAATATACAAAATTTAGAGAAAAGAGATGACGGTAAATTTGAGATATTAGACGTAAAACTAGATAACAGAAAAACCAAAAATTTAGACAAAATTGAAAAAAATAAGATAAATATTATTGAAAATGACCTTCCTCACCCCGAGGATAAGAGCAGTCTTAAAAAAATTAACCAAGAAAATTTGACGAAAAACATTAATGATAATAAAGGCAAAAGATTTAGTATGCCTGACAGAAGAAAAGGTTATATTCAAAAAGCATCTATTGGAGATCATAAAGTATATTTGCATACTGGTGAATATGAAGATGGTAAAATAGGGGAAATATTTATAGATACAAGCAAAGAAGGTGAATTAGTAAAAGCTACTATGAACAACTTTGCTATAGCAGTTTCTTTGGGATTGCAATATGGAGTTCCTTTAGATGAGTTTGTAAATGCATTTGTAGACACAAAATTTGAACCTTCTGGAAAAGTATTTGGAAATGATAGAATATTGAGTGCATCATCAATTCTAGACTATATCTTTAGAGAATTAGCAATATCGTATTTAAATAGAGAAGATTTAGCTCATACTCCTTCTATAGGAGGATCTGAAATTTTAGATGAAAATGAACAAGATGAAAATAGTGAAGATAAAACTCAATTCTTAAAATTAGTAAAAGATATTACTAGTAAAGGATTTGTAAGGAGTAATTATAAAAAGAAATTTGTAGATTTGTCAGATGTCAAAATAAAACTTAAAGGAAAGAAATAATTATTTTTTCTTTTTAAATTGTAAATTTAGCTCATTTAATTGATCATCGGAAATTTCTGATGGAGCATTCATCAACAAATCTTGAGCATTTTGATTCATTGGAAACATAGTAATCTCTCTAATATTTTTTTCATCTGCTAGGAGCATAACGATCCTATCAATTCCTGGAGCTATTCCTCCGTGGGGTGGAGCTCCATAACTCAAAGCATTTATCATTCCACTAAATTTACTATCAACATCATTTTTTGAGTAACCGGCAATTTCAAATAATTTGTACATTAATTCGGGAACATGGTTTCTTATAGCACCTGATGATAACTCAATCCCATTACAAACAATATCATATTGATAAGCTTTAATATTCAATGGGTTAGATAGATCTAATTTATTTATTTCTCCTTGAGGCATAGAAAATGGATTATGACTAAATTTTATTTTTTTAGTTGTTTCATCAATTTCATACATTGGGTAATCGATTATCCAACAAAATGAGAATGTTTCATTATCAATTAAATTTAAATCCTCAGCTATTTTATTTCTTGCAACACTTAATATTTTCTCTACATCATTTTTCTTTCCACAAGAAAGAAATACCGTATCACCTATATTAGCATTTGTTAGTTTCATGATTTCTAACAATGCATTCTCTGAAAAAAATTTTCCAATTGGTCCTTTAGCATTAATTTTATCATCTTTTTCCAATGTAAAATAAGCTAGACCAGAGGAACCTTGCTCTTTTGCCCATCTATCAATACTATCAAAAAAGCTTCTAGGTTTATCCTTTGTGTTTTTGGTAACTAACGCTCTAACTAGTGAGCCACTTTTCACTAATTTTTTAAATATATCAAATTTTACATCTTCTCTTTCAAAAATATTTGTTAAATCTGAAATTTCTAAAGGATTTCTTAAATCTGGTTTGTCTGACCCGTATTTAAGCATTGCATCTTCATAGGTAATTCTTGGAAACTTTTCATGAAGAATTTTTTTATTACTGAATGTTTTAAATAATTTTAGAAATAAAGTTTCAATTACACCAAAAACATCCTCTTGTTCAACAAAAGACATTTCAACATCTAATTGATAAAATTCTCCAGGACTTCTATCTGCTCTTGCGTCCTCATCTCTAAAACATGGGGCTATTTGAAAATATTTGTCAAACCCAGATACCATGATGAGTTGCTTAAATTGTTGGGGTGCTTGTGGTAAAGCATAAAATTTACCAGGATTTAATCTACTAGGTACAAGAAAGTCTCTTGCACCTTCTGGACTTGATGAAGTTAAGATAGGAGTTTGAAATTCTAAAAAACCAAGTTTTTGCATTTCATTTCTTATAAAAGAAATTACTTTTGATCTTAAAATAATATTTTTATGTATTTTTTTTCTCCTTAAATCAAGAAATCTATATTTTAGTCTTATTTCTTCAGCATATTCTTGATCAGAAAAAACTGGCAATGGCAGTTCTTTTGTTTCACCTAAAATATCTATATTATCAATTTTAACTTCTATTTCTCCAGTAGAAATATTTTTATTTATCGTTTCATCTGATCTTTCAACAACTATTCCTGTAACTTTAATTACTGTTTCTAAAGAAAGTTTTTCAATTTTCTTAAAAATTTCATTACTTTTGTCTATTACACATTGTGTAATTCCAAAGTTATCTCTTAAGTCTACAAATAAAAGATTTCCATGATCTCTTTTTTTATTTATCCAACCAGATAAAGAAATTTCTTTTTCTTTATGGAGCTTAGTTAGTTCGCCACAGGTATGAGTTCTATATTTATTCAATTTACAATATCTCTTTTATTGTCTTTAAATTAATTGGTTTTTTTTTTTTTAAACTTAATTCGTCAACCTTATATATAAATTCGTCAATTTTTCTATAAGATCTGTCAACCCTGCTAATTATGAAATTTATAATTTTTTTTTCGATTTTAATCTGTCGATCAGAAAAATTCTTTAAAATAATAGCAAAAAGTAATTCGTCATCTGGATTTTCAATTTCTGCGTAAAGACAATTTTTTGATCTTGATGCTAAATCAGGTAATTTATATTTAATTTTGTTTATTGGTTTTAATGAATTTATCAGCAAATATTTATTATCCTGATCTATTAGATTAAAAATTGAATAAAGTATTTCCTCATCATTACACTCTTCAAAATCATCAATAATTATACTTTCATATAATTTAAGACTTTTAAAAAGTGAATTATCAATCTTATTTCCTTTAACTAAAAAAGCTTTTGATTTTAACTTAAAGATATTTGCTAGATGGCTTTTGCCAGAGAATTTTTCACCTGAAATATTTAATATTTTTTTTTCCCAGTCTGGCCATCTATTAATAAGATTAAATGCATTAGAATTGCTTTTCGATAAATAAAAATCATGTTCATTAAAATTGGTTTTATAATCTAATTCTAGTAGTAATTGGTTTAATTCACTCATTTTACTTTCCAATTTGGTGAAGTGGTATCAACAATAATTTCATAATTTGAAATATCTTTTAAAAATCTATTTGGACTACTACTATAGTAAACTTTATAGATAATTTCGCTATTATCAAATTTTTCAATAGTGTAATAGTTTACAAAATCCAAATTTGTCAAAGTATTTTCAAGTTTTAAGGATTTTTTTATATTAAAAGAATTTACAGATAATCTAATTGGTACTGACGAAGATGGATTCATTTTATTAATAGATTTCCAATTATCTTCATATTTATTTTTTATATTTAATATCATTGAATTTAAATTTGACTGATCAAGAATATTTATATTTGTAAAATTTTCATTT
>CACGYL010000027.1 GCA_902577285.1 uncultured Pelagibacteraceae bacterium
GTGTAGATTTTCTCTCAAAGTTAGCTGAAATATTTGGTACTACCTATGAATGGATCAATATTTTAATATTTATAATTGGTTATCCTTTTTTCGTCATTTTGTTATTTTTGATTATTTATTATCAGCACAAAAAAATAAAAAAACTTCTTCATAGAAAAGACAAATTTGAAACTTAATAACAACAAATATTTTTTTTAAATAATGAATCGTGAGATTATCATTATTCTTTTTTCTTCATTTAGTAGCGTTTGTTATCCTATTAATAGTCCACCCTCATGCTAGAGCTCAGGATGAGGGGTGGACTATAATTGAGAAAGATAAAAATTTTATTTACATGTCAAAAAACGGTGAATTTATACATGGTGATAGAATTGTTTTATCTTTAAATTATAAAGATTGTGACACTGTTTATCATTTATTTACTTTTTTAACGACAAAAGGTGATGCTAATATTTACCAATTTGAGAATAAAAACATTCCAATAAAAATTAATAATTTTGATTTTTTTGCTGAGGTTACTCATATAGAAAAAATATTAGATCATAGAGCTCATTGGGTAGTATTTAAGCTAGGTTCATACGATTCTAAAGAATATGCCCGAAAATTATCAGGGTTCATTGAGAAAAATGAGAGATACGAGATTTCATTAAGTGATGGCTTAAATTTTGAAGTAGAGAATTATTTCGATATTAGAAAAAATAATTGGAAGTTAGATTATTTCTCAGAAAATTTTAAAGAGTTTTACAGACGTTGTAACCAAAAAAATAAAATTAAGGAAAGTTAATGTTTGTAGGTATGGAAGCTTTAATAATAATTAAATTAGCAGGATTGTTTTTAGGTGTTTTTTAAAATTTTTAAATCTTTTTTATTAGTTTCAATTATTTTTACAACGTTTTCTTATGCTAGTGATGATGAATGGAATGTTCATGATTTTGGGAATTATGTTGTAGCAAGTGTACCTGGTGAGGTTGTTCATGGAGATAAAATGAGATTTGTTCTTGAAAAAAGAGACTGTAATAAAATTGGGATAATGTTTTCCTTTTTGACTTATAAAAGCTCAGACACACCTGAATTACAAGGAAGAAAAATACCTATAAGTATAAACGGGTCTGATACGTTAAATGTTGTTGACGTTGTGCTTGTAAGACCAGCTTTTAGTAATATGGCTTTTTTTGTAATGTTTACTGCTCCTGAGTATTATCCTTTTGATGAGTTTACTGATGGTATTATGAACGATTATCGAAAAGATAATGTATTTAGTATAACGCTTGCAAAGTCTGATGATTTTGATCCTGAAAAATATTTTGATATTTTAGACAACAACTGGAAATTAGATAAATTCCCAGAAAAAATTACTGAGGCTCATATAATGTGTACAGGCAAACCTGATAAAATTTTCAAAGGTTGATTGTTATCTACTTTTTTGAAGCTGATAAATTGAAACATAATGTCTCTTTTTTGGGAGTGGGATAATAATAGGCACATCAGTACATCTTGGTACTATTGATTTTTTTCCATAAATAATGTTTGCCTCATAATTTTCAAAATTTGTTTCTGGATGTGAATTACCATCATTAATTATAGGCCACGCATCACAAGCTCTATAGCCAAATAATATTAAAGGTCTTGATCCATTAGTATAGTTTAAGCCTGAGCCATGAATTGTTCGACAATGAAAGAAAGCGACTGAACCTGCTTTTCCAGTTAAAGAAACTGAATTTTTTAAATTAATCTTGTTTTTTTTAGTGTTAATTTTTCCTACAAAGTAATTATCTTTACTATGATGGCTATATAATTTTTTTTTATGTGATCCTCTAATAACTTTTAATGGCCCGTTTTTTTCATAACAATCTTCAAGATAAATTCCTACAGTAATCAAATCATCATTTGTATGTGGATAAAAGGCAAAATCTTGATGCCACTCAACTAGACTACCCTTTTTCTTATTAGGTAATTTAAAATTTAATTTTCCAAGGTGAAATCTTACTGTTCCTCCAATTAATTTTTTAACAATATCAATAATCTTTTTATTCCTTGATAAATCATAAAATAACTTATTGTTATTTTGAGGATTATTTAGTCTTAATATTTCTTTATTTTTTGATGAGTTGCTGTTGAATACAAAATGATAATTATCATAACTTTGTGTTCCGCCTTGATCTTTTATTTTTTTTTTGCTGTTCTTCTCTTTGGTGACAATCTTTTTAATAAGAACATTCAACTTTTTGATTTCATTCTTTGAAATAAGATCATCTTTTAATAAGTAGCCATTCTTTTTGTAGAAATTACTTTCAGATCTAGTGATGCTCATAAGTAAATTTTATAATAAAAATATGATAATCCAATATGAAAATAATCCAGATAATATTGTTGCAATTACATTTCTTGAAAAATAACCAACCAATATAGCAACTATTGCCCCAAATATTTTAGGATCATTCATTTCAATAAATGCCCCATCAGTAATAAAAATTCCTGGAAATATAATTGCTGGGAAAACTGCTGATGGCACATATGCTAATACAGCTTTTATTCTTTCACCTAATAAATCTCTATCTACTAAAGCGACCATGGTCATTCTGGTAAAATAAGTGATTATCCCAGCAAAAATAATTGATGACCAAGTCATTTTTTTAACCTCAATACTAATGCAGCTACAAACAATGCGATGAGTGGTGATATTATTATGTAGGATTTGAAAGGTGCATCAAAGAATAACAATGAGCTTAATCCACAAGTAATCATAACTATTACATGATCTAATTTTTTTAAATCTTGAACAACAATTGCTATAAAAGTTAAAGGGACTGCAAATTTTAATCCTAACTCCTCTGGTACAAATGAGCCAAGAATTATACCTGCCAATGTTGATAACTGCCAAAAAATCCAAAGAGTACCTCCTGAGCCTAGTAAGTGATAATGTAGATATGGCTCATTTTTATTTTTCTGAAAAAACTTATTAGACTCTGCAAATCCCTGATCTACCACTAAATATGATATTAATAATTTTTTAATAAAAGAAAGTTTTTCTAAGTATTCAGATAAAACTGCACCATACAATAAGTGTCTTGAATTAATTACCCCAACTGAAGTTACAGCTATTAATGTTGATGCTCCTCCAGATAGCAGTTGTAAGAAGACAATTTGAGATGCACCACCAAAAATAATGATAGACATTGCATAAACTAATATAGGGCTAAAACCAAGCTCAATACCAATTGCACCACAAACAATTCCAAATGGAATTACAGAAAACATGTGAGGCGCTACAGACAATAAACCCTTAATTAATAGTTGTTTTTTTGTAAACATTACTTAACTGGCTGTAACGCAATTTTTAAATATTTCATATCGAGTTTACAATCTTTGTATCCTCGCTTAACTACATTTAGGTATCTTTCTGTTGGATATCTAAATTCTGTTTTATTAACCATTATATAAGTCATTACTTTTTTATTGTAATAAGGAAAATATAATTTCTCATAAAGAATTGGGTAATCTTCGTAAACATCCAGTTTTTTTTCATCACTTTTAGAAATTTCAAATAATGCTCCGGGAACTAATGAATTTTTACTTTTCTCAATATCTGCTGCTCTGTATTTACTTCTAAAATTTAGACGATAACCTTTAAGCTCATATTTTTTAAGAAAAACTGAGTCTTTACATCTTCGTTTCATTTGAAAAAGATTAAGATTACTTCCGTAAGCAAAATATAACATTACTCTAATTCAACTACTTTAATATTTTTTGCTTTAACAAATTCTAGAATTAATGAACTGCATAAATCTATTTTATCTTGGTCTTTAGATCTTAATACAATTGAAACACCCAACTTTCCTTGTCTAAAAAATGGGTAACTTCCAATTTCTACATCTTTATTATTATCTTGAACATTGGTTAAAGAGCTAGCTATTTCACTTTCATAAGTCATTAAATTTATGGTTTTGCTTAAAATAGGATCTCCTCCAACCAAAACATTACTTAATCCACCAATCATTGCTTTTAGAATTGATGGAACGCCTGGAAGAGAAAAAACATTTTCAACGTAAAAGCCAGGGGCACCACTTGTTGGGTTTAAAATTAAATTTGCTGTAATGGGCATCTTTGCCATTTTTTGTCTACCATCATTAAAATTTTTTGGCTCATAATATTTCTCTAAAATAGCAAATGCTTCTTTATGAAAACCATATTCAATATTAAATGCTTTCGAAATTGATTCTGCGGTAATATCATCATGAGTTGGACCTATACCACCTGTAGTAAACACATAGTTGTATTTAACTCTTAGTTCATGAACCGTGTCTATTATTGTTTTTTTAACATCTGGGATAACACGCACCTCTCCGACAGAGATACCTAGTGAATTAAGCCATGTGGCAAGTGTGCTTGTATTTAAATCTTTTGTTCTACCGGACAATACCTCATTTCCTATGATGATAATTGCTGCAGATATTTCTTTTTTATTAGTCATTTCTAAATATAAATAAAATTCTATGAAATTTACCAACACTTTGTTAAAAGGCAAATTACACCGGAGATATAAGAGATTTTTCGCAGATATAGAAGTAAATAATAAAACGGTAGTAGCTCACTGTGCCAATACTGGTTCAATGATGGGATTATTAGACCAAGGAAATGAGGCTTGGATAAGCGAACACAACGATCCTAAACGTAAATTAAAATTTACTCTTGAGATGATTAAAGTGAAAAAAAGGATAATTGGGGTAAATACTCATAGAGCTAACAGAATTGTTGAGCATGCTTTAGAAAATAAATTAATTAAGGAATTTAGCACGATTAAAAATATTCGAGCAGAATTTAAGTACTCTGATGATACTAGATTTGATTTTTTGTGTGATAAAAAAATATTAGAGGTTAAAAATACAACATTAATGAGAGTTGACGATATAGCCGAATTTCCAGATGCAGTAACCTCTAGAGGCGCAAAACACCTTCAAAAGTTAAGGGAATCTATTAAAAAAGGATATAAACCCTTCGTCTTATTTTTAACTCAAATTCAGGGTATAAATAATTTTAGAATAGCAAAAGATATAGACTCTAATTATTATAAAGAATATTTAGATGCTAAAAAATCTGGTGTAAACTTTCTTGCTTACAGATGCACTTTAAATTCTAAAGAAATAAAAATTGAGAAGAAAATTAAAATTTTAGATGAGTAATTATTCAGAAAAATTTGAGAAAATGAGAATTGCTGGGAAACTAGCATCTAAGACTTTAGATATGTTAATAGATGAGGTTAAGGAAGGCGTTTCAACAGATAGAATTGATCAACTTGGTTATGAATTTATTAGAGATAACGGTGGTCACTCTGCTCCACTATATTATCGTGGCTTTAAAAAATCATTGTGCACATCTTTAAACCATGTTGTTTGCCATGGTATTCCTTCTGATAGAGTTTTAAATGAGGGTGATGCAGTAAACATAGATGTTACTGCAATAGTTAATGAGTATTATGGGGACACAAGTAGAATGTTCACTATTGGAGATATCTCAATTAAAGCAAAAAATTTAATTGAAACAACTTACGAATCTATGATGAGAGGAATTAAAATATTAAAACCAGGAGTTAAATTAGGAGATATTGGCCATGAAATTCAATCATTTGTTGAAGAAAGAGGATTTTCAGTAGTGAGAGATTTTTGTGGACATGGTATTAGTAATACTTTTCATGAACCTCCTAATATTCTTCATTATGGTAAGAAAAATACCGGTCATGAATTAACACCTGGTATGACATTTACAATAGAGCCAATGATAAATGTTGGTAAATTAGATGTTAAGGTGCTAAATGATGGATGGACTGCAGTTACAAAGGATAAGTCTTTATCAGCACAATTTGAGCATACAATAGGAATTACAGAAGACTCTTATGAAATTTTTACAGAATCTGTTAAAGGTTATAAGAGGCCCCCATATAATTAATGATAACAAGATACTCTAGAAAAGAACTAACAGATATTTGGTCAGAATATAATAAATATAAAATCTGGTTAGATGTTGAGATAGCTGCAGCTGAAGCTATGGAAAAATTAGGCACTATTCCAAAAGGTGTTGCAAGTGCTGTTAAGAAAAAAGCCAAAATCAATGTAAAAAGAATTCATAATATTGAAGCTAAAGTAAAACATGATGTTATTGCTTTTTTAACTTCTGTAACTGAAAAAGTAGGAATTAAAGCAAGATAT
>CACGYL010000028.1 GCA_902577285.1 uncultured Pelagibacteraceae bacterium
ATTCTAACTTTAGATGAAGGATAATTATTTTTTTTTATATAATAAGTTAAACCATTCTCTAATTTTCCATAAGTAATAGAGGGATCTAGTGGAAATTCATTAGCAAAAGATTTAACAACAAATAATAAAAATATAACAAATATAAATGTGAGTTTTTTCACTTTAATTAATTAAAAGTTCTTTGGATCTACTACTGTAAGTTTTTTTTCACCAAAAGTTTTAGGAATAGATGCTTGTTTAATATCATTGACAAGTCTCTCTATAGGTCTAATAAATTTTTTTTTGTGCGTATTTTCTAATTTTTTTGAGTTTTCTTCAATCTTATCATAAGTGTATTTAGGCATATATATAGCTATAAACCCTCTATACAAATAATTCTTAAGTCTTTCATATTTAAATTCATTTGGATCATCCATAAATCCCCAACCTACAGTTGGTACCAACAGACTGCCAGATCCACTTACTAATAATCTTTCTTTAACTTTGTAGCTTTTAACAGAAATCACAATATTAAATGGAGTACCTAACATGCAATAATCACCCAGCCACTTATCAGCATTAGAGGTTAACCTAAAATAACCAGATGGAAGAGCATCCATCAAAGCCCACTCACAAATTCTTTCGGTAATTGTTCCGGTTGTAGATACAGAAAAGGTCTCTGTCTTATTTAATTTGTCTAATTCAGGAAATATTTGATAAATTTTTTTGAATTTTTCCCCAGGCGAACTATTCTCAATGTCTAATTTCTTTAATACTATGTTTAGAATTTTGTCAGCTTTTGTTTGGGGCATTGTAAAATAATAATTATGACATAGAGTTTACATATTTGATTCGTAATATGAAATATAAATTTATAGATTTATTTGCTGGAATAGGTGGAATTCGACTAGGTTTTGAAAATGCTGCTAAAAGTAAAGGTATTGAGACTAACTGTGTATTTTCAAGTGAAATAGACAAATATTGCATACAAACTTATATTACAAATTTTGGCAAAACAAATTTTTATGGCGACATAACAAAACTAGGATCAAATGAGAATTTGATAAAAACTATTCCAAATTTTAATATTTTATTTGCTGGATTTCCATGCCAGCCATTTTCTCAAGCAGGTTTAAGAAAAGGTTTTGATGATACAAGAGGAACTTTATTTTTTTGGATTGATAAAATATTAAACCTAAAAAAACCTGATGCATTTTTATTAGAGAATGTAAAACATTTAAAAGGTCACGATAAAGGAAATACATTAAAAGTAATATTAAAGTCGTTAAGAAAAAATTACTATGTTCCTGATCCTATGGTGCTTAATGCTAAAGACTTTGGTTTGCCTCAAAACAGAGAAAGAATTTTTATTGTAGGTTTTAAAAAGAAAAAGAATGATTTTATTTTTCCCGACAAAAAAAGCATAAAAGTAAAAGTTGGAGATATACTTGAAAAGAAACCTGATGATAAATATACGATTTCCACAAAACTATGGACAGGTCATAAAAGAAGAAAAATTCAACATAGACTTAAGGGTAATGGGTTTGGGTATGGCCTATTTGATAAAGAAAGTCACCATACTAATACTATTTCAGCAAGATATTATAAAGATGGTAGTGAAGTTTTAATATCTAGAGGAAAAAATAAAAACCCAAGAAAACTCACTGAAAGAGAATGTGCCAGACTTCAAGGATTTCCAGATACATTTAAAATCCCCGTCAGTACTGTTCAGGCATATAAACAATTTGGAAATAGTGTACCTGTAAAGGTGATTGAGGAGATTGCCTCAGAAATGATAAATTATCTTGAGTTTACAAAAAGAAATATAGAAGTCGCATAGTTTTATTTTGATACTAGATTACCAATCAGTATATAGATTTATTTTAAACCAACACGTTTACTCTTTTTAAGTAACTCATTTTCTTTTTGCTCATTTTTATCCATCTCATAAGCTTCTTCTTTTCCTCCATTTTGCCATCTTTCTTTATTCTGCCTTATAAAATCTTCTTTACCAATCTCATCCCAAACTAGGTCTTTATCAAAATCAATCTGTATTTGAAGAGGAAATTTAACTGCATATCCACTTGTAAACCCTTGGCCTTTACCAAATGCTTTTAACCATTTTGCGTCTTGTTCAGACATTTGTTCCATAACATTCCTTACCCAATTTTGATCTCTAGGATTTACCAATTTTAAAACTAAAAAAGTATTGCACTGTGCAAGTGTAGTCTCATCTAATCTGCCAGGTCTTTGAGAAATTAAAATTACACCTGTTCCAAATTTTCTTCCTTCGGTTAGAAGTCTTCTTATCGTCATCAACGAAGGAGACTCTGATTTTTCTTCAGATTTTGATGGAACAAAATTGTGTGCTTCTTCAACTATCGCTGAAAATGCTGGCACTCTTCCATCTTTCATGCTTGATCTATCATTAAACAAATCTTCCAATATAATAGAAACCATTGTGCTTTGAACCACTCGTTCATAACCTCCCAAATAAAGAATTGTAATTTGGTTTTGCTTGATTAACATATGCGGATTAGTTTCAGGATCTGGCATATCGTCAAATTTTAAACCTTTGTTTGAAAAAATTGACCTTTGTCTATCATTTATCTTCTCCATTTTTTCTAATCTATCTTGTATTAGTCTTAATTTTCTCAAAATTGGTCCTTTAGAGCTAGCTTCTCTTCCCTCTAGATTAATTCGACTTACATGTTCAATCAGATCTTCAAGATGTTTTAGTAAGTTTGTTTCTGTAGGTGATAGAGTATTTATAAATTCTGCGTCGTTAACAATATTGTAGAAAACTCCTAATTGGGCTTCTGTCATTGATAAACCCAATTTTGTGACTATTTCTCCAACTGCTCCTGGAACCTTTTCTCTCGTTGCTAATAGTTTAGGAGACAACAATCTTACTTGAATATCTTTATTTTTTGCTATTTCTCTCAAAGCCTCAATGTTTTTTGACAGTCCTAAATAATCGCCATGAGGGTCAAATATAATAATTGGGTGACCATGTGATGCAAGTCCAGAAATTATTCGTCTTGAGGCTACCGTTTTTCCTCCACCTGTTTGTGCAAGAATTGCTAAGTGCCTAGCTGCTAAAGCTTCACCTGACATAAAAATTTCAATATCAGGTCTATTTATTAATGTTCCAACTCTTATTGGATAATCATCATCATTTTTACCTGATAATAGCCTATTCACAATTTTCGCATCTGGGTAAAGTACTTTGCTGGTTGGTTTCACTGGATAGCTTAATGGGTTTAAGATAATGTCCTCTGCTTTTGAGTCTACATCTGTACAACCCATAATTTGAACCTCTGCATGCAAGTGTTCGGATCCTACCATAGCTATTGTTTCCTCAATTGCTCCAATTCTGTTTAATTCTGCAGCTGCCTCATTTGGAAATGTAGGGTTTGTTCTATCCATTGAAACTATTCGACCCCAAATAAAAACTTTTTTTGTTCCTCTTGCTGTTGCTGGAATTTCAGTCTCAGTTATTACAATATCCCCAAGACTACCCTTTAAGCTTGTCAGTAAAAATCCATAACTATCTGTGGATGTACTTCCTATTACTGTTCCAATTTCTTCCCAATTACTACTACTCATTTTTATGGTCTATTAAATCCATTTCTATTTGGCACTAATGATTTTAAACCTAGCTCAATATAGTCTTTATTGCCAGTATTAATCAAAGCTCTCAACATTCGCATTTGATAAGCATTTTTAAGTGAGTGTTTCATCCAATTTGGAACTTTTGCTAATTTATCAACAGTGTCAAGACCAAGTGGAAAAGCATATTGGGGTAACATTTTAGCTGAATGAAATACAAAATCCAAATCATCCTCAAATGTTTCTAATATATTTAAAGTTTCAACCCTAATTGGTTTTCTAAACTCGGAAGTTTTTAAATAAGTTACATAGGGTTCTGGCATATAATTAAAAAATTTTTCAAAATATCCATTAGACGAAAAATTAGGCCATTTAAATGGATTCTGCTTTAATACTTGAATAGGTTGAATAAACTCACCTTCGTCTAAAATCAAATCAAATAAATAAGGGTCTCCTAAAACATAACTTTTAAAAACCTTTTCTATATCGTCACCTTTTGCTGCATGTCCAGCTTTTTTTACATTCCAGCTAAAATCAAAGTTTCTTTTTTCAAATTGCACTTTTCTAGCTCTTGTTCCATATAGTTCACCGATCATTGCTTTAGAGACAACTCCAGGTGCTTTATTAACACTTCTTTCAACAACACCATAAGTTGGTATCTTAGAATGTTTAAGATAATTAGCTATTTCACAATAAAGTGGTATGAAAGTTCGTAAATAGTTATCGTCATCCTTACGCCATTCTTTAAATTCATTTAAAATATAATTTGGCGCATGTTGTAAAATACTATCGCAAAACTCTTTTTTAAATGATGGAAATTTGTCATTTGCATCAGAAGTTAGATGATACATAGCTGCCTCAAATAAAATTGGTCCATGAAGAAAAATTAAATCATTGACTTTTGGTTTATCTTCCCATTTACCTTTTGCTTCGGTTTGTTTGATAACTTCTGCAGCTTCCATGATCATTCTAGAACTTTCTAACATCTTCTTAAAATCAACTTCGTAATCATCATCTTCCTCAAAATGAGAGTCTCCTGTCATATCGACTAAATTAGATGTTAAAAGAGAACTGTCATCATAATCTTCTCTTCCTTTTGAATAATCTCCAGGTTTAACTTTGTAAACTCCTACTCTTACACCCATTGTAGCAGAACCAGTAATAGATAAACTTAACTGCCCCCCATCAATATTATAAATTGTTTTTTTTCCCTTGAAGTTCCAAAATTCTTTCGGTCTATGTACTATTTTTTTTATTAAATTTCTTTCTTGAAGAATTTCTCTAAAGTGCATTGCCCATTTTTTCACTGTTTCAAGATAATTAGAGTGATTAGCGCCGGTTATATACGCCATTGTTAGCATTTCAGTGAAAAAAGGTTTTTTCAATCTTGCATCAATTTTTTTTTCAATTTCACTCATTTATATTTAAACTCTTCATATATTTTTTTACGGCCTCAACATGTTGGTTTAATCTTTTATTTGGTGGTTTACCTTTCATTATTCGGTTTTCTTGACGGTAAACCATTTCTTCATAAATATCATTCAGAATTTTTTTATTATTAACCTTAGTAGCTTCTTTAGCCGCGTACAATAAATCATTTACACTTCCTTTCATATCTACAACTATATTTGCTCCTCTTACCTCTGCGATTTGCGGCAAACTCTTTCTCCACCAACATAATGGAAATGTTGAACAACCTAAAAACCAGTTTCCTGTTGATTCAACATATCTTGTTGTCGAATTTTCTCCACATTTTTCGCATTTACTCATGTTTAAAGGTATTGGTGGTGATTTTGGAATTGCATTATCATTATGAATTTTTATTCTTTGAGCTTCAGTTTTTTCATCATTTCTTGCACAAATAGCACAAATCTTTGTTCCTCTAACAATTCTCAATCTTGATAAAAGAATAGGCTTTTCACATAACTCGCATGGAACTATTTTTTCAGGATTTAAAATACTTTCATGTCTATTATTTATAATATTTAAAGGAAATGCTTCACATTTTCCACACATAATCTCATCGTATAAATCAGAAAAAATATTGATATCATACTCTATATTTGTTTCGTAAATTTCTTTTCCAAATTTTTCATCAAAATATTTTTTTAAATTTTCTTTTTTCAAATCAACATAAAAATCGCATGATCTATTAGGGCAGTAAACTCTCCAGTCCCATGTATTAGAAATGTTATTCATTTTATATCTGTAGTCTTTCTTTCTATCATTTTAAATTAATAAATTGTATTTGTTAAAGAAAAAAATATCCAAGTATTTCTTTTTTTAGACATAATGAGGTCGAAGATTTGTCATCTATATATGCTTTAAATAGATTCATGAAAAATTCTGAAGTTCATGAAATATCAGCAAAAATATCCAAAGAATTAAGGTTATATTCAGACCCTATTAGGCTTGCAGCTCCTTTAT
>CACGYL010000029.1 GCA_902577285.1 uncultured Pelagibacteraceae bacterium
ATTTAATATTACTCTCTCTAAGTCGTTGTCTTGACATTTCTAATAACCCAAAATTACTTATCCTTCCTATTTGTATCCTTGCTCTGTCATTTCTACATCTCTCTTTTAGCCTTCTTTCAACTTGTTTTCGATTATTGAAACTAAGCATGTCAATAAAATCAATGATAATTAAACCTGACAAGTCCCGAATTTTAATTTGTCTAGCTATTTCTTCAGCAGCCTCAAGGTTTGTATCTAAAGCAGTGCTCTCAACATTTTTTTGCTTTATGGATTTACCTGAATTTATATCAATTGAAACTAATGCCTCCGTAGGATTAATTACTAGGTAACCTCCTGAATTAAGCTTCACTTCAGTCTTAAAAATTTCAAATAGTTTTTTTTCAATATTTTCTTTAAAGAATAGAGGAATTTTTTCTCTAAATTTTTTTACTTTTTTTAATTGTTTTGGCATCATAAGCTTCATGTAATTTTTTGTTTTCTGATATCCTTCATTTCCTTCAACTATTATACTTTGTGTTTCATCATCATACATATCTCTTATACTTCTTTTGATTATGTCACTTTCTTGATGTATTAATGATGGAGCAATTGAATTTAATGCGTTATCTTTAATAGAATTCCAAATTAATATTAAGTTATTTAAGTCACCCTCTATTTCATTTTTTGTTTTGTTAGATCCTGCTGTTCTGACAATAATTCCCATTTCTTTTGGAATTTTAATTTCATTTAAAATCTTTCGAATTTTTTTTCTATCCCCTGGGTTAAATATTTTTCTTGAAATTCCTCCACCTTTTGCAGTATTTGGCATCAAAACTATATATTTGCCAGCGATACTTATAAATGTACTAAGTGCCGCTCCTTTAAATCCTCTTTCATCTTTTAAAACCTGAACTAATATAACTTGATTTGGTTTTATTACTTCTTGAATTTTATATCTCTTTGATGGAAATTTCTTTTCATTAATTCTATCTTTATTTTCATCTTCCTGTTTTTCAACTGGATCATTAATTTTTATTTCTTCATTACCTTCTAAAATTTGATTTTCCGTATTTTCACTTTCTTTGGAAAGTTCCTCTCTTACTTTTTCTTCCTCCTCTTTTATTTTTTCTAAATCGCTCTGAGGTAGCTGATAGTAATCAGACTGAATATCATTAAATGATAGAAATCCGTGTCTCTCTCTCCCAAAATCAACAAATGCAGCTTGAAGCGAAGGTTCAATTCTACTTACTTTGCCTAAATAAATGTTATTTTTTATTAATGTGTTGTTAACACTTTCATATTCGTAGTCTTCAATATGATTGTCTTTTTTGAGAACAACTCTTGTTTCATTTGGATGCGATGCATCGATGTATAAATTTTTTGACATAAATTTTGATTATTTTTCATTAGTTTTATTTTAAATTCGGTGCCTTAACTTTAACAAATTCAGGCAATAATTTAAACTAAAATGAGCAAATTGTTAAAAAAATTAATATTAACATTCACAATTATTTCATTCGTTGGGTTTATAGCCATCTTCTCAGTTCTGTGGAATTATTCAAACAAGTTGCCAGATTATAAGTTTTTAAAAAATTATAAACCACCAGTATCAAGTAAAGTATATTCAGGAAATGGTGTATTAATAAGTGATTTTTCAACTGAAAAAAGAATCTTTATTCCTTTCAATGCAATTCCCAAAAAAATTATCTATTCTTTCTTATCCTCAGAGGATAAAAATTTTTTTAAGCACCCAGGTGTCGATGCAAAAGGCGTTATAAGAGCATTTAAAAACAATATTTTTAATATAATAAATTCAAATAGACTTGAGGGGGCATCCACAATTACACAACAAGTTGCTAAAAATTTTCTTTTATCAAACGAAGTAAGCTTAGATAGAAAAATAAAAGAAGCAATTTTAGCCTTTAGAATTGAGAGAGCTTTATCGAAAGAGAGGATATTAGAACTTTACTTAAATCAAATTTATTTAGGAGAAGGATCTTATGGTATAGCATCTGCAAGTCTAAGATATTTTAATAAACCAATCAGTGAATTAAATTATGCAGAATCAGCTTTGCTAGCAGCACTCCCGAAGGCTCCAAGTAAATATAATCCATATAAAAATAAAGAATTAGCTACTTTTAGAAGAAATTTAGTATTAAAAAATATTTATGAAAATAATTATATATCAAAAAATAAATATGAAGAATTAATTAATTCAGAAATTATTTTAAAAAAGAGAAAAAGAATTTTCCTTGAAGATACAAGATATTTTGTAGAAGAGATTAGAAAAAAAGTAATAAAAGACTATGGATATGACAAAGTTCATAAACAAGGTTTTAATATAAAAACCCCAATTAACTTAGAACTTCAAAATTTAGCTGCGGTTTCCTTGAGAAAAGGCTTACTTGAATATGATAAGAGGAAAGGATGGCGAGGTCCTCTAGATAATCGCAAATATAAAGATTGGTATAAAAATTTAGATAAATATAAGTTAGAAAAAACATTAGGTTGGGAAGTTGCTATTGTCAAAAGAATAGATAAATTTGAGACTGTAATTGAAACATCAAATAAAGAAAAAGGAATAATAAGTTACGAAGATATAAATTGGACAAGGAAAAATTTTGATCAAATTTTCAATGTAAATGATTTAATTTATGTAAATAAAATATCTGATGGTATTTTCAGTTTGAGACAACTACCAAGTGTTAATGGAGGAATAGTTGTTATGGACCCATATAGTGGAAGAGTTTTAGCAATGACTGGTGGTTTTAGTTTTAAAAGAAGCGAGTTTAATAGAGTTACTCAAGCAAAGAGGCAACCTGGGTCTGCTTTTAAACCATTTATATATGCTCTTGCCCTAGAAAATAACTACACACCATCCTCATTAATTCTTGATGCACCAGTAGTTTTAGATCAAGGTTATGATCTCAAAATGTGGAAGCCTGAAAATTATGGTAAAAAATTTTACGGTCTTTCCACATTAAGAACAGGTATTGAGAAATCTAGAAATTTAATGACTGTTAGAATTTCACAGAGCTTAGGGATAGACAAAATTATCAATTTTTCAAAAAAACTTAATATTTATGATAATCCTGATGAGCTAATGTCAGTATCATTAGGTTCAGCAGAGACAACATTATTAAATATTACAAATGCTTATTGCTCATTTGTAAATGGTGGTAAATTAGTCACACCAATAATCATCGACAGAATTCAAGATAGTCAGGGTAATACAATTTTTAATAATGAAAAAAGATTTTGTGAAAGTTGTGATGAAATTTCATTTAAGGGTGAAAATATTCCAAAGATAAAAAATAATTTTAAGCAAATATTCTCTCCCCAGACCGCATATCAAATGACTTCGATTTTAGAAGGCGTAATTCTAAGAGGCACTGGAAAAAGACTTAGAGATTTAAATTTACAAATTGCAGGAAAAACTGGAACAACTAACAATAACACTGATACGTGGTTTATTGGATTTACATCAAATCTAGTCGTTGGAGTATATGTGGGATATGACAGTCCTAAAAAATTAGGAAAATATGAAACAGGTTCTAAGACTGCTTTGCCAATATTTAAAGATTTTATTAAAGAGGCAGTCAGCAAATATGAAGCCAGACCATTTAAAATAGCAAAAGGAATTAAAATGATGGTTATAGATGCAGAGACAGGGAAAAAAGCAGATTTTGGTTCAAAACAAACAATTATCGAGTCTTACAAAAAAGAAAAAATTGAAAATCAGATATATATTAGTAATGATAAATATAAATCAAACAAATATAAAAAAAATATATTAAAATTTTATTAATGGAACAAGATATAGAAAAATTCAGGTCTGAGGTAATTAAAATAAATCAAAGAATTAAGGAGTTTCTTTGAAACACAAGATATTATTTTAAAAAGAAATAAACTGAATATCCTCATAGAAGACCCAAAATTTTGGGATGATAGAAAAAAAGCTGAAAAAATCTTAAAAGAAAAAAATGGATATGACGACCTATTAGAATCTCATAAACAATCAGAAAGTGAGATTCATGAGCTATATGATATCTTTAAGCTTGCAAGCGAAGAAAATGATAAACAACTAATTCAAGAAACTTTAGATAAATTTTTAAATTTAAAAAAAGATTTAAAAAAATTAGAAATTAAATGTTTTCTTTCAAATGAAAACGATACTTTGGATAGTTATCTAGAATTTCATGCAGGTGCAGGAGGTACCGAGAGTCAAGATTGGGCTCAAATGTTAAGAAGAATGTATATGAAGTGGGCATCTGATCGAGGATATAATGTTGAATTGATTAGTGAACATAAAGGTGATGAAGGAGGAATTAAGTCATCAGTTATTAAAATTTCTGGAGAATATATTTATGGTTTTTTAAAATCAGAGTCAGGAATACACCGTTTGGTAAGAATCTCCCCATTTGACTCAGGAGCAAGAAGACATACAAGCTTTGCTAGTGTTTGGGTTTACCCAGTAATAAGTGAGAATATAGATATTGAGATATTAGATAAGGATTTAAGAGTTGATACTTACAGATCAAGTGGAGCAGGTGGACAACACGTTAATACAACTGATAGTGCAGTAAGAATTACTCACATTCCAAGTAAAATTGTTGTCCAATGTCAGAATGAACGATCGCAACATAAAAATAAAGAAACTTGCATGAACATGCTTAAAGCAAGACTTTATGAACACGAAATACAAAGGAGAAAAAAAGAAAGTGACAATATTGAAAGCTCAAAATCAGAAATTGGTTGGGGACATCAAATAAGATCATATGTATTACATCCTTACAGAATGGTGAAAGACAACAGAACGAACTATGAAAATTCAAATCCAGATAAGGTATTAAATGGAGAAATTGATGAATTTTTAGAAAACTCTTTATATAAAATAAATGCCTAAGAAAATATTAATTTCAGGTATATCAATTTTATTAATCTTATGTATATGCATTATATATTTAAGTATTTATGGAATAAAAACAGATAAATTTAATAATTTTATAAATAATAAAGTTAAAGATTTTAACTCTAAACTAACACTTCAAACTGGAAATGTTTATATTAAGTTAAATTTAAGTGAGAGAACGATTAATATTAACACCAAGAATGCAAACTTAATTGCAGAATTCAATTCAATTAAAATTTCAAACATAGATATAAATTTTAATTTGATAAAATTTTTAAAGAATGAAAGTTCAATAAAAAATATAAAAATAGAATCTGCAAGTAATTTAATAAAGGATGTTACATCATTCTTAAATACAATAGACTATAATCAATCTAGATACATATTTTATAGTCAGATCAAAGAAGGGTTATTAGATTTTAAACTAGATGCCAAATTAGATAGTAAAAGTCAAAAGTCTGCTTCTTATTTTATTTCAGGATCAGTCAGCAATGCAAAATTAAATATACCAGGATATGAAAGTTTAAATGACTTAAATTTTAACTTTCAGATTCAGGATAGAATAACTAAAATTTCAAATTTAAATTTCATTTATCAAAAGATAATATTTTTATCAAAAAGAATAGACGTAAAAGGACTTAAATCTGGAGCATATTATGTTGAAGGAGATATAGAAAATACTAAAGCATTAATAAACCCAAACTTAATATTTAAATTTACAAATATAAAACAAGATTACTTATCTAATAAGGATATTTTGTTTCAGAGTAAAAATTTATTCTCATTTAAATTAAATAAAAATAAAAAAATTAAAAATATTAAAATTGATACAGTTTTAAATTTTGATGAAATTTATTTTAATAATAAATACCAAAATTTAATTTTTTTAAAAGAGGGTACAATTAATTCAAAATTTGAAAA
>CACGYL010000030.1 GCA_902577285.1 uncultured Pelagibacteraceae bacterium
ATATAAGTTCATTATCAATATCAGTTTTTATAATCTCAAGATTTTGTATGGTTCTGATTTTATCGCCCATATGACCAGCCATTTTTTTTCCTTTAAAAACTTTTCCAGGATCTTGATTTTGACCAGTTGATCCATGTGCTCTATGTGAGATTGATACACCATGAGATGCTCTTAAACCACCAAAGTTATGTCTTTTCATAGCTCCTGCAAATCCTTTTCCAATGGTTTTTGATTTTACATCTAAAAATTTGATATCTTTAAAAATTTCAATGCCAAACTCATTGCCTTCTTTATATTGACCTATGTCCTTTACTCTAAATTCTTTTAGTATTTTTTTTGCCTCTGTATTTTTTTTTGTAAAATATCCTTTCATTGATTTTGATAATTTTGAATTTTTTATCTTACCAAATCCAACCTGAATAGCATTGTAACCTCTATTTTCTTTATCAATTATTTGAACAACTCTCCCTTTTTCTACTTTTAGAACAGTTACAGGTACAGATTGGCCGGTTTTAAAAAACTCTCGCGTCATGCCTATTTTTTTTCCAATCAGTGCTATTTCACTCATTATATTTTTATCTCCACATCTACACCTGACGCTAAATCTAATTTCATTAAGGCCTCTACTGTAGCTGGTGTAGGTTCTATTATATCAATTAATCTCTTATGAGTTCTAGTTTCAAATTGTTCTCTACTCTTTTTATCAATATGAGGAGATCTTAATACTGTATATCTTTCTTTTTTAGTCGGTAGTGGTATTGGGCCTTTAATATTTGCCCCTGTCCTTTTAACTGTATTAACAATCTCCTCTGTTGATTGATCTAATACTTTGTTGTCATAAGCTCTTAATTTTATTCTAATATTTTGTTTTTCCATTTTTACCCTGTCTTTTTAGTCACCTCATCTTGAACATTTTGTGGAACTTTATCATAATGATCAAAGAACATTGAATACTGAGCTCTACCTTGCGACATTGATCTTAAATTGTTTATATATCCAAACATATTAGCCAAAGGCACCATGGCTGTTATCACTGTTGCATTTCCTCTTTGTTCTTGGGTGCTAATTTGTCCTCTTCTGCTATTTAAATCTCCAATAACATCGCCCATATAATCCTCGGGAGTAACTACCTCTACTCTCATAATAGGTTCCAATAATTTTAGTGTAGCTTTAGTACAAGCTTCTTTAAAACATTGTCGAGATGCTAATTCAAAAGCTAAAACGCTTGAGTCTACATCATGATGTAATCCATCAACTATTGTAACTTTGTAATCAATTAGAGGAAATCCTGCCAAAATACCTCCATCTGCAACTGTTTCTACTCCTTTTTCAACACCCGGTATAAACTCTTTTGGAATTGCTCCTCCTTTAATCTTGCTTTCAATCTCTCTACCTTTACCAGGTTCAAGTGGTTCTACTGTCAACTTCACTCTCGCAAATTGACCAGCACCTCCACTTTGTTTCTTATGAGTATAATCATTTTCTGCTGAGGATAGAATTGTTTCTCTATAAGCTACTTGAGGAGCTCCAACATTAGCTTCAACTTTAAACTCTCTTTTCATTCTATCGACAATTATATCTAAATGTAACTCTCCCATTCCTTTTATAATAGTTTGTCCTGACTCTTCGTCAGAGGTTACACGGAACGAAGGATCTTCTTTTGCCAATCTTCCTAAAGCCTCTCCCATTTTTTCTTGGTCAGCTTTGGTTTTAGGTTCAACTGCAATCTCAATAACTGGATCTGGAAATTCCATTGGTTCAAGTAATACTGGTGTTTCTCTGTTTGCAAGTGTGTGTCCTGTAATGGTATTTTTTAATCCTGCTAATGCAACAATATCTCCTGCATTTGCCTCTTTAATATCTTCTCGCGAATTAGCATGCATCAATAACATACGTCCAACTCTTTCCTCTTTATCTTTAGAAGTATTAAAAATTCCAGTTCCAGACTTAACAGTACCAGAATAAATTCTAATAAATGTTAAACTTCCAACAAAAGGGTCATTGGCAACTTTGAAAGCCAAAGCAGAAAATGGCGCATTGTCATCAAATTTCATTTCAATTTCGTCATCTGATCCAGGTTTTGTTCCTTTTATAGAACCAATATCTTTAGGACTCGGTAAATAATTTACTACTGCATCTAGTAAAGGCTGAACCCCTTTATTTTTAAATGCAGATCCAGTTAAAACTGGAACAAAATCAAAACCTAAGCAACCTTTTCTGATACACTTTTTTAAATCATCTTCAGAAATATCTTTTCCACCCAAATAATCTTCCATTAGTTTTTCATCTTGCTCTACAGCGGTTTCAACTAATTCTTGACGATATTTTAAAGAAATTTCTTTTAAATCTTCTGGTATGTCTATTAATTCCCATGCTGCACCCAAATCCTCATTTTTCCAAACTATAGCTTTCATCTGTACTAGGTCTACAACACCTTTTAAACTTGCTTCGACACCAATTGGAATTTGCATTACGAGAGGTTTAGCTCCTAGACGGTCTTTAATCATACCAACACATCTAAAAAAATCCGCACCAGTTCTATCTAATTTGTTAACAAAACAAATTCTTGGCACCTTATATTTATCAGCTTGTCTCCACACTGTTTCTGACTGAGGCTCTACACCAGCAACTCCATCAAATACAGCTACAGCTCCATCAAGTACTTTTAGAGATCTTTCAACTTCAATTGTAAAATCGACATGTCCAGGTGTATCAATAATATTAATCCTATGATCATTCCAAAAACAAGTCGTAGCGGCAGATGTAATTGTAATTCCTCTTTCTTGTTCTTGTTCCATCCAATCCATAGTAGCTGCGCCGTCGTGAACTTCACCTATTTTATGACTCTTACCTGTATAATAAAGAATTCTCTCTGTTGTAGTAGTTTTACCGGCATCAATATGAGCCATGATACCAATATTTCTATATTTATCTAATGTATGAGTTCTTGACATAATCTGTTACCACCTGAAATGAGCAAAAGCTTTATTAGACTCAGCCATTTTATGAGTATCTTCTTTTTTTTTAATGGCTGATCCACGATTTTGATACGCATCATATATTTCATTAAATATTTTATCTGACATTTTTTTATCTTTACGTTTTCTAGATGCATCAACTAACCATCTTAAAGCAAGAGCTTGGGATCTTTTTGCCTTAACTTCGACTGGAACTTGATAAGTTGCACCACCAACTCTTCTTGATCTAACCTCAACTGTAGGTCTTATATTATTGATTGCATCGTTAAAAACTGTTAATGGCTCATCTTTTGATTTGCTTTTGATTTTTTCAATTGCATCGTAAATTATTTTTTCAGCAATAGTTTTTTTACCATCATACATTATTGAATTTATTAATTTTGGAATTATTGTTGATTTATATTTGGGATCTATAATAGCTAATTTTTTTGGGGCTTTTCTTTTTCTAGACATATTTTATTTTCCCTTTTTTGTTCCATAAAGAGAACGTCTTTGTTTTCTATTTGCAACACCTTGGGTATCTAAATTTCCTCTAAGAATATGATAACGTACACCAGGTAAATCCTTAACTCTTCCTCCTCTTATTAAAACTACAGAATGCTCTTGTAAGTTATGACCTTCACCTGGTATATAGGCAGTTACTTCAAACCCATTTGATAATCTAACTCTAGCTACTTTTCTTAAGGCTGAATTTGGCTTCTTTGGGGTAGTAGTATAAACTTTTACACATACACCCCTTTTTAAAGGTTGCTTTTGTAAAGCTGGGACCTTATTCCTTGTAACTTGTTTATCTCTACTTTTTCTAACTAACTGGTTTATAGTCGGCATAAAATTTTGTTTAATTTTTTATTTTTGATGAAAATAACTGGCATGTTATTTATGGCAGCGTTTAGTGATCTAGTCACTACATTCCAACCAAAAACATGGCCAAAATACATTAGAAATTGTATTTGTCAAACTAAATTAAGGAAAAAAAGGGTTAATTTTATTGATTTATTTGAGCTTCAGAGTGATCATTACTTTCTTGCTCAGATAAAAATTTCTGATCGTCTTCAATCGCTTTTTTATTCCAATTATTTTTAATTGATCCTGTTCCAGCTGGAACTAGTCTTCCAACAATTACGTTTTCCTTTAAACCAGTTAGTCTATCGACTTTTCCTTTGATTGCTGCGTCCGTTAAGACTCTTGTTGTCTCTTGAAATGATGCTGCAGAAATAAATGACTCAGTTTGAAGTGATGCCTTTGTAATACCCATTAAAACTCTTTCACCTTTTGCTGGATTTTTCTTTTCTGATTTAAGTGCTTCATTCATATTTTCAAATTTTATTCTATCGATAACCTCTCCAGGTAATAATTTACTGTCACCAGAGTCTTTTACTTCAATTTTCTTAAGCATTTGCCTTAAAATAACTTCAATGTGTTTATCGTTAATTATTACACCTTGTAATCTATAGACATCTTGAACTTGGTTAACAAAATATTCAGTTAATTCCTCTATTCCTAATATTCTTAGAATATCATGTGGTAAAGGTTGACCATCTAATAAATACTCACCTTTTTTGATTTTTTCACCTTGGTTGAAATTTATATGTTTACCCTTTGGAATTAAATAACTTGAGGTCTCACCATTCTCAGACTCTATTGTTACTCTCTGTTTTCCTCTAACTTCTTTGCCAAAAATAACACTTCCATCATTTTCTGCTATAATTGCACTGTCTTTAGCTTTTCTTGCTTCAAATAACTCTGCTACTCTAGGTAATCCCCCAGTAATATCTTTTGTTTTAGTAGTTTCTTTAGGCAACCTTGCAATTACGTCGCCAGCTGAAATTTTAGCACCGTCTTTAACAGATAAAATTGAGTCTGGAACTAAATAATATCTCGCTTCATTGTCATCAGCTTTTAAAATTACATTTCCTTTTGAGTCTCTTAAAGTAATTCTAGGTTTTAGATCTGTATTTTTTGATTGA
>CACGYL010000031.1 GCA_902577285.1 uncultured Pelagibacteraceae bacterium
AATTAAAAATTGAAAAAAAGAAGCTTTTATTATTTAGTGAAACCGAGCTAGAAAATAAACAAAAATTTATTAATTATACAAAAGAATTCGTAGAAAAAAATCCTAATACATTTGATATTGTTGAGATAGCAAAATTATTTATTAGTGTTCAATCTATTTTAGATGGAGATCTAAATGAAATTAATTCAAAAAACTTTGATGATTTAGCTAAATTCACAAGAAAATCCTCAGTATTTAAAAAATATGAGGAAAATATTTTAAATAAAGAAAAAGAAATAAAACTTAATTCTGTTGATAATGAGTTGAATAGATTAAACGAACAGCTAATTGAACTCAAAACTTACATTACAAAAAATTTAGGCTCCCATTATTCAAATGATGCTGTGAAGTTAATAGAAAAAACTGAGAAAGAAATAAAAGAATTAAATAGTCTAAATAATCTTAAATCAACATATGAGGAAAACAAAAATTTATTTAATTTAATCGAATCTTATGAAGAAAATTTAAGTATTGCCAAAACTTTATTGCCTGATCTTAAATCTTACCTAGTGAAATATATGTCATCCGATCTTGGACCAACTATTATTGAAAAAATTGAAATTCTTGAAAAAACTATTGAGGAAAAAAACCCTGATAATCTAGATTCAATAATAAAAGAAACTAACGAATTTATTGAAACAAAAATTCTTAAGTATGAAAAACAAATTTTAGATGAAAAACGTAAAAAGGAAGAAAAACTAGCTGAGGAAAAAAGAAAGGAAGAAGAAAGATTAGCTGAGGAAAAAAGAAAAGAAAAAGAAAGATTAGCTGAGGAAAAAAGAAAGGAAGAAGAAAAGAAACTTCTAAGCACGTTCAAAAAATATAATGCAAAAACCCAATTTCAAAAAGACTTTGTTAGATCTTTATTAAGTATTCCGAATATTGATTTAAGAAGTGTAAAATTTTCATCAGGAGATAGATTGATAGAAATAGATGGTAGCTTTGCATCTTTAAATTAATTTCATTTAGATCTCCATCTAAAATAGATTGAACACTAATAAATTATTGAAGGTATTCAAAATCTGAAATTTGATACTTCTGTATTTAAAGAAAAAAAATGGTTTGATGAAATAAGCTTTGAAAAATTTTCTGGTACAATTGAAAAAAACCAATTCGCTTCTGGCATAATTATAAAAAAATTAGAATTTAATGATTTTTCAAAGAATGTAAGTATTGTAAGTAAATATGCAGATAAATTTGATTTAAAACAAGATCAAGTTGATTTGATTGCAGCAGCTTTTAGTTTTTCAATAGATAAATTTATAACTGATAACTTTAATTTAGTATTAGCTAGTCAAAATAGAGAGTTCGGATATGAAAAATCAGAAGGGTCAGACATCTCTCTTCTTGATTGGGGTTCTTGGTATGTAAAAAATTCTTTTGATATTGATTATAATTTGAACACTGAGGTGACATATGAATATTCTGAAGTTAAAAATGTTACGTTCGATAAAAATGAGATTATAAAAATTGCTCAAAAAGTTGATCCAAAAAATATTGATAATATGGATTATAAAATATTTATTAACATATTAGACTCTCTTGGAAGTGGTAAAACCCAAAATGCTTCAATTAAAGATCCTATCACAAAGAAAAAATTATTTAGTATGGATAATGTCAATTTAAATAGCATAAAATTTGATTATATAGATAATAATAATCAACAAAAATTTTTGACAGAGTTTGGTTTTGAAGTAAAAGGTTTGGACGTAAATATTAATGAAGTATCACCAGAGTTTTCAACATATTTTGTGTTATTGGGATACAACTCCGTTAAGTTTGATTTTGGATCAAATTATATTTTAGAAAAAAATAATGATTTAAATTTTGATATAGATCTTGGAATAACTGATGCTGCATCTTTAAATTTTGAGTCAACCTTCTCAGGTTTAGATCTCAATCAAATAACTAATTTCACTGATGATGCTCTTTTAGCTTATCTTTCAACAAATATCAGAGTTAAAAAAATTGGGCTAACTCTATTAGATAATTCGTTAAGAGGTAAGTTGTTAAATCTTGCAGCACAAACTTCAAATACTTCTGTAGGAGCTTTTAAATCTGATTTAATTAAACAAATGGATGCCTATTTAGTTAATTCTCAAAAAACCAGATTGCTAAATCAATATAGACAGGCTGTAGTTAAATTTATAAATGGATCAAAAAAAATTAGTGTTAAAGTCGAACCAAAAACACCTCTTTCATTTATGGAAATGGCACCGTACTTTATCAACCCTGATTTAAATACTATAATTGATAAGCTAAATTTAAATATCAAAAATTAATAATAATATTCAGAACAAAATTTTCATTACATTTTTAAAGATTGAAATGGTGATTACATGCCCATTTTCCCATTATTTAAATATCTTTTAAATTATTCAGGATATTTCTTTTTTGCTTTTGCTTTACCTAATTTTTTCTTTTTGTCTCCAATTGCAGTTATTGTCCACTCATATGTATGTTTTCCACTAGGAGGACAGGGACTTTTGTAAGTAAAAGCACCAGGTTGTATTGTAGTTTCACCATTGTAGTTTTTAATTTTACCACCACCATGGTTATATCCAGGTACATCTTTATCTTTCATTTTAAATCTTAATTCTTTAGTACCCTCTGGTACATTTGTAAGATTAAAAATTGGATTAGAAACTTTATTTGGGTATCCAGATGTGCACTTTTTAATATCTCCCCATTCAAAAGTGAAAGAAAAAGCCAATACGCTTATTGTTGATAAAAGATAAATTGATAATGTTAAGATAATTTTTTTCATAAGAAATCTTATCTAATTCAAAAACGTAATTCAACATCTGAAATTGGAATTTACGGAAGCAAAGAACATTGATTAGACATTGCAAAACTTTTAAGACAGGTAAAAAAAAGGGCAGTAAAAACTGCCCTTTTAAAATTTTTAAATGAGTGAGAATGATTACATTCGCATTCCTAGTACGCCAATACTCACTTATTTAAGAAGTTCATTGCAAAATTCATTGAAGAAATGGTCTAATTAGAAAGCAAGTGGAAAGGAAAGAAGAACTATTTTTTTATTAATTTTATATGATCAATTTTAGATGATGCTGTAATAATATCTAAACAATTTGCACCCTCAGGCATCTGACGAATATTACAATGATTTGGTTTTACCTCTTTCATTTTTATTACTGATACATATTTACATTTCCCCTTTAAATGCAGACTTTTACTTGTTGCGGTATTGCCTAATCCTATTTTATCTATTTTTGAAAAAATTCCAGCAAAAGGATTTATATATTTTCCAAATGCATAATCTGACATTTTATCTTCTCTATCATCATACACCTCAGTGTCTACTTTGAGACCATACATTGTGCCCCACGAATTATTTGTAAAAGTAAATTCTAGTTGGCAGTTATATTTGCCGCTACTCTCTTTTTCTTTATAAGATATTAATTCTATATTAATATTTTTTGAATATGCTGAAGATATAAATAAAATGGAAATTGAAAATATTGTAATTACAAGTTTTTTTAAACTCATAATTTAATTTAGTTAATATAATTAAATTGTGCAATTATATTTTATGATTTTTATTCTAGAGTAAGTTGTGCTGTTTATGAGTTAATTTTTACTTCATTGAACATTCATTGCAAAGTTCACTGCAGATTTTTGTTTGGGGTAAAAAAAAGGGCAGTAAAAACTGCCCTTTTAGAATTTTTAAATGAGTGAGAACGATTACATTCCCATTCCTCCCATTCCTCCCATTCCTCCCATTCCACCTGGAGGCATACCACCAGCAGCAGCATCTTTCTCTTCAGGTTTATCAGCAACCATTGCTTCAGTTGTAACTAACAATCCAGAAATTGAAGCAGCGTCTTGTAAAGCTGTTCTTACGACTTTTACAGGATCAATAATTCCTTCTTTAAACATATCAACATATTGTTCCGTTTGAGCGTCATAACCTTGAGAAACCTTATTTGCCTCTAAAAGTTTTCCCACAACAACAGATCCATCTACACCTGCGTTTGTTGATATTTGTCTAATTGGCGCCTGAAGTGCACTCTTTACAATATCTATTCCAGCTTTTTGGTCTGCGCCTTTAGCTTTGACTTTATCTAAGTCCTGAGAAGCATATAAAAGTGCACATCCACCACCTACTACAATTCCTTCTTCTACTGCAGCTCTTGTAGCGTTTAGTGCATCTTCAACTCTATCTTTTTTCTCTTTCACTTCCACCTCAGTTGCACCACCAATTTTAATTACCGCAACACCTCCAGCTAGTTTAGCTAAACGCTCTTGAAGTTTTTCTCTATCATAATCAGAAGTAGTTTCTTCAACTTGTTGTTTGATTTGTGCACATCTTGCCTCAATATCGGATTTCTTTCCAGTACCGCTAACTATGGTACTATTTTCTTTATCAACTTTTACTCTCTTAGCTGATCCGAGGTCTGTAATTTTTACATTTTCAAGTTTAATACCTAGATCTTCAGATATAACCTGACCGCCAGTTAAAATTGCGATATCCTCTAACATTGCTTTTCTTCTATCTCCAAAACCAGGAGCTTTTACTGCAACTACTTTTAAACCACCTCTTAATTTATTTACAACTAAAGTTGCAAGGGCTTCGCCTTCTACATCTTCAGATATAATCATTAAAGGTCTTC
>CACGYL010000032.1 GCA_902577285.1 uncultured Pelagibacteraceae bacterium
AATTCAGATACTTAAAAAAGTAAGTAAATATGTCAATTTTACTAATTTATAATATTCAAAGATATTTCATTGCGATTATTTTAAATATTAAAATCAGAATTTTTGATAGAAAAATGAGTAATTTTAATTAGCTCTGCAAAAATAGAATATAGCATTTAACAGCCCAAAATACCCTCTATTTTAAACATTTTCTTTTTTATGGTGCAACTTATAGGTGATATTGAAAAAATATGACTAAATATTGCATTATAAGCAAAAACCGTTAATTTTTAACATTTCTAGAGCAAAATACCCTCTGATTTGAGTAATTTTCTCTTAGTATTTATTCCGCCTTTGCCTGAATAGCCGCCCAATGAACCATCAGACCTGATTACTCTGTGACAAGGTATTTTTGGGGCGTATGGGTTCTTTCCTATTGCATTTGCCACAGCTCTTACTGATTTTGGTTTATTTATAGCCTTTGCTACATCAGAATAAGTCCGTATCTGACCTTTTGGTATTTTTTTGAGATATTTCCAGACTTTTAATTGAAATTTAGTGCCTTTAAGGATCATAATAAGAAAAAACCCTGTTTCCTTGTACCTTTTCAGGCACAAAGAACAGAAGTTTTTGGCACGTCGTTTTATGCGCTACCGCCATGCCTTCCACTCTACTATTTTAGCGCTACTCTGTAGAGCTTTCTGCCCTCTGGGCTTGAACCTCTCGGTTTTTCCCCAGCTGGTCAGTTAAGAGTTGCCTCTTAATTCATTTTAAACAATATCAGATAGAGTAGGTTGTATGTATCACTTTATTGTTGAATTTTGTGGGTTTTTAACAGGGCAGAATAGTGGGGATAACTTAATCTAAAGCTTTAAGTAAACCATCTAAAACCCTCATACATCGCAATTCCATAAATTGAATGACGTATCAAGAACATAATAGAGGTTTTAAAGGGTATATCTGTATTTATTGCAAACAAACCTTGTCCAGTAAAAGGCAAAAATATTAATAATGGTGCCAAAGTTGTCAGAGCTCCAAATATAAATCCAGAAAAATAGCTCATTTTAAAGCCTATTTGAATAAAGAAAAAATAATATATTACAGCCCAACAAATTGATACGTAGTAGTGAAAAATCCAGCCCAAAAAGACCTCGTATTTAATTGTTGGCATTTGGGCTATATTTGGATTGTAAAATGATCCATTTTTTAGCATATAATAGGTCCACCTACCAACAATTCCCCAGGATGGCTCAGGAATACCTAATAATTTTAGTAAATAACCTAGAATATCTAAAATTATGCAAGAAAATATACCAGCAACAAGAATGCTTAAAATATCAATCAATTTACCTCAAAACATAAGAAGAAATAACAGAACAAATATGCTTATAAAAAATATGCCAAAAATAACCATTAAAATTCGATTTTTTGTTTGTTCTTTTAGTTTAGGCCAGTAATTCATAATTAGGAATGTTCCAATAACAACTATAAGACCAATAATTACATATTTAGGCATCGAGAATCTTTTACATTAAATGCTTGACTTGTAAAATGAGTTATATTATTACTAGTGATAATTAATTGTTATCGATAGTAATATTATGAATGAACTAACCACAGATCTAAGATTGCTTCATGAGGCAACTCTAAATAACCTTAAAAGCTCTAAATCAAATAACACTTTAAGAGCTTATAAATCAGACTTTAAAGATTTTGGAGCTTTTTGTGCTAAACACGGTTTGAATTCTTTACCTTCAGAACCCAAAATAGTTTCTTTATACCTAACTCACCTTTCTAAAAATTCAAAAATTAGCACTTTAAGAAGAAGATTAGTGTCTATTAGTATGGTTCATAAACTAAAAGGGCATTATTTAGATACAAAACATCCAATCATTGTTGAAAACTTAATGGGAATAAGAAGAGTTAAAGGAAGTTATCAAAAAGGTAAAAAACCCATATTAATCAATCATTTAAAATCTATAATTAATGTAATAGATAAACAAAAGATTAAGGATATTAAAAAGTTTAGAGATAAAACCATAATCCTAGTCGGCTTCGGAGGTGGATTTAGACGAACTGAACTAATTTCTATTGATTATGAAGATTTAGAATTTGTGCCTGAGGGTGTCAAAATCAATATTAAAAAATCAAAAACTGATCAATTCGGTGAAGGAATGATTAAAGGACTACCCTACTTCACTAAAGAAGATTATTGTCCAATTGTCAGTCTTAAAAAATGGTTAGAAATTTCTAAAATTAAATCTGGACCAGTTTTTAGAAGGTTTTCTAAAGGATCATCATTGACTGACAAAAGATTAACTGATCAATCAGTAGTTTTATTAATTAAAGAATACCTAAATTTAGCAGGTATAGAAAATACAAATTTTGCAGGGCATAGTTTAAGGTCGGGTTTTGCAACTGTAGCTGCTGAGTCAGGTGCAGATGAAAGAAGTATAATGGCAATGACAGGTCACAAAACAACACAAATGGTAAGAAGATATATAAAAGAAGCAAATATATTTAAAAATAATGCATTAAATAAAATTAAGATTTAAATCCTTTTCCAATGGGTGGGATAAAAATTAGAATTACCTGATGGGTTAATGTTAGAAGGACAAACACAAATTTTACCAGGATTTTCATTTAGATAAGCGCCCCACCAATGAAAAGTAGACCCTCCTACAATGAAGTGTTTTGCATATGAAAATAAATTGAAGTCATTAATAGCGTCGTTTCCTGATACATAAATAAATTTATTTTTATTAAAATATTTCTCTAAATTACTGAAATCATTAGACCAGATATAAAATACAGGATTTACAGTCTCCTTCTCAAAAAAATTTACGGATCTATTTACATATTCTATTAGGTTATCAATATAAATTTTAGACTTATAAACTTTATATTTATTATTTTGTTCATGTGGTTGTTCAGTAAATTTATTTTGTCTAATATGAATAGATACAGAATTTGTTGATACTAATTTATTAATAATTTCATTATTTTCTAATAAATGACAATTAAGAGGTTTATACATTTTAATTAAATCATCTCTTAAGGAATCGAAATAATTATAATCTTCGAAGTTTCCTTGAATATATATAGAGTTAGACAAATTATTGTAATCCGAGCTATTGATTGATTTTGCTATTTTTTTTCCATCAATTTTTATTTTTTTTTCAATTAAGAATTTTTTTTTAGTATTAAATTTATCAATAAGTAAATCTAATTTTTTTTTACATCTTTTTAAAACACTATCATATTTACAATTAGATGAAGCTAAATTCTGTTCTACATTTAAATGATCTAGCATATACTTTTGATGATTGCGTAATCTATTTTTTTTTTTAAAATAACCGCTTGTATTATCTATTTGAAGTTTAAACCCTAATTTTTTGGAAAGAGAATAAGCATGAGAGTACATAAATAATTGATTTCCCAGTCCTTCAGCTATTTCTACAATTAATTTTTTTTCCATTATAAAAGTTTAGATAGCTTATTTATTGTTTTATAATAGTCTTTTTTAATAATTGTAAACTTAAAATTTGATAAAGGTGACCATTCTTTACATGCAATGATCTGCTTAAAAACATCAGATTTTTTTTTAAAATTAAAATGCATTAGCGCCAAAGTTTCTTTCTTTAAAAAACTACCAATGTGAGTTATCCCACTTTCTGGAGCAACGACATC
>CACGYL010000033.1 GCA_902577285.1 uncultured Pelagibacteraceae bacterium
CTATTTTTTGCAGTTTAAATCTTTCCTTTGAATACCAATAGCCATTGTAAACAAGTTCTGCATACCTTGGCATAATCTCATCTTTTTTATGCATTGTATTTTTATCTAGAGTAACAGATTCAATTGCCCTGTGCGCTACTAGCAATAATGTTCCTCCAGGAGTTTCATAAACTCCTCTAGACTTTATTCCAATAAATCTATTCTCTACTAAATCCACTCTTCCTATTCCATTTTTCCCTGCTAAATGATTAAGTTTATCTAATACTTTTGCTGGAGATAATTTTCTTCCATTTAAACCTACAGGGTTACCATTTTTGAAATTAACCGTAATAAAGCTTGGTTTATTCGGCGCTTTTTCAGGAGAGGTTGTTCTTTGAAAAATAAATTCGGGAGCAGAATTTTTAGGATTTTCTAAAACTTTACCCTCCGTTGAAGTATGAAATAAATTATCATCTACAGAAAACGGTGGTGCACCTTTTTTATCTTTTGGAATGGGTATTCCATGTTTTTTTGCATAATTAATTAGATCTGTTCTTGATTTTAATTCCCAAATTCTCCATGGCGCAATTATTTTAATTTTAGGACCAAAGTAATGATATCCCAATTCAAATCTTACTTGATCATTTCCTTTTCCTGTTGAACCATGTGAAACAGCATAAGCATTAAATTTTTTAGCAACCCTGATTTGATCTTTTGCAATCAGTGGTCTTGCAATGGATGTACCTAATAAATAAACACCTTCATAAAGAGCATGACCTCTTATCATAGGATATACATAATCTTTAACAAAAATGTTTTTCAGATCATTAATTATGATTTTTTTAACTCCCAATTTTTTCGCATTCTTAATTATTTTTTTTCTATCCATTTCCTGCCCAACATCAGCAGTGTAGGCTATAACTTCAGCATCGTAATTCTCTTGAAGCCATTTAAGAATGATAGACGTATCCAAACCACCTGAATAGGCGAGCACAATCTTCTTTTGTTTTTTCATTTAAGTGCAGCTTTTTTTTGCAGCGTTATAAGCTTTGGTAAAACCCATCAATGAATAGTCATCTGTAGTTCTTGTGCCACTTTGTTTGTAGGCTGTTATCATCAGCCTTGAAGCCTTTTTCATTCTTTTAATAATTTTTTGCTCTGTTTTTCCACTTGAAATCCATGCAAATTTATTTTGTGGTAAGTCAAACTCAAATTTTGATTTTCCAGATGTAGCTAATATTGCATTTTGAACATTAAAGTCATAACCAGAAGTTATGCTCACTTCATCCGAAATCTTATCCTCAGGTCTAAAGGATACAAATAATCTTGCTTCTCTATTGCTTGCCTTAGGAGACTGGCTTACTGGTATCGAATAAGCAAAACAGATTTTTCCAGTTTCATTAAAAACTGTAACAGCATTCCAATCTTTAAAAGTACCTAACTTTGTTAAGTCTTCTGATTGGACAGATGAAATTATAAATACTGTTAATATAAGTGCTTTTAAAAATAATTTTTTAATTATGGACATGGATTAGGATATTTTTTTTGTACATTATTTATTTCTTTAATTACTTCACTATCAAGATTCACTTTTACACTTTCTACGTTAGTTTTCAACTGCTCCATAGTTGTTGCTCCAATTATCACACTCGTCATAAAGTCTTGGACTTCACAGAATTTTATGGACATTTGACTCATATCTAAATCATGTTTCTGACTAATTTTGTAATAGTCTTCAACTGCATTTTCCATATTTGGCTTTCTATATCTTGTCCAAAAATCAAAATCTCTCTCCATTCTTGAGCCTTTAGGAAACTGTTTATTTCTATATTTTCCACTTAGATAACCACTTGCAAGTGGTGAATAAGCTAAACATCCAATGCTCTCTCTTATTGATACTTCAGCTAGCCCAACTTCATAAGATCTATTTAGGAGACTGTATGGGTTTTGAATTGCCATCATTCTGGGAAGGCCTTTATCTTTTGCAAGTTGAAGATAATTCATCACTCCCCATGGAGTTTCATTTGATAAACCAACATATCTAATTTTGCCTTGTTCAATAAATTTTTTTAAGTTCTCCAAAACATCTTCAAATTTATTCCAGTCATTTTCTTTGTGTTCGTAACCCAATTTTCCAAAGTTATTTACGTTTCTTTCAGGCCAATGTAATTGATAAAGATCAATATAATCGGTTTTTAATCTTTTTAGACTTCCGTGAAGAGCATCCTCTAAGTTTTTTCCAGTAAAACTATTTTCTCCATTTCTCATATATTTTCTGCTAGGCCCACCCACTTTGGATGCTAGTATTATATCTTTTCTTTTTTTTGTTTCCTCAAACCAATTTCCAATAATAGTTTCTGTATGACCATATGTTTCAGCTTTTGGTGGAACTGCATAGAGTTCAGCCGTATCCCAAAAATTAACCCCATTTTCTAAAGCGTAATTCATTTGTTCAAATGCCTCACTTTGGGTATTTTGTTCACCCCAAGTCATTGTTCCAAGACAGATTGTACTCACATTTATGTCAGTATTTCCTAGTTTTTTATAATTCATGCTCAGTTATACGTAATGTTTGTTACATTTATTTTGACGACTTGAAAATTTCAAAAAAAAAACTTATATAAATATTATGGAATTCAATAAAGAAAATATTTTAAGAAAAGCTACTACAGCCAAACAAACAGCCGCTATGGATGAAGGCCTAAGAGCCTACATGTTGAAAGTCTACAATTATATGGCAACCGGTGTATTGCTTACTGGTATAATTGCACTTTTATCGTTTAAAATGTCTGTTGTAACAGACCCAAATGGTGCGATTGTTGGACTAACTGAATTCGGAAGTGCAATCTATTTATCTGGATTGAAATGGATTGTTATGTTGGCTCCTCTAGGGATTGTGTTCTACATGAGCTTTGGCATAAATAAAATGAGTGCATCTAGGGCTCAAACCACTTTTTGGGTATTTGCAGCTTTAATGGGATTATCACTTTCTTCAATTTTATTAATTTACACAGGTTTAAGCGTAACAAGAGTATTCTTTATATCTTCAGCAACTTTTGGTGCTATGAGTATTTATGGTTATACAACCAAAAGAGACTTAACAAAAATGGGATCTTTTTTAATGATGGGTTTAATTGGGATCATAATTGCATCAATAGTCAATATATTCTTAAAATCATCAATGATGTATTTTGCAATATCTATAATTGGAGTTCTCGTATTTGTTGGTTTAACTGCATACGATACACAAAAGATCAAAAATATGTATGCAGCATCAGACAGTGGTGAGTTAATGGGTAAAAAAGCGGTAATGGGTGCTTTAACATTATACCTTGATTTTATAAATTTATTTATAATGCTTCTTAGATTATTTGGTCAAAGAAGATAAAAAACTGTCCTTAATTATTTAAAAAAAAAATAAATTGGAATATACTAATTGTAGTATATTTTTCACATGAAGATC
>CACGYL010000034.1 GCA_902577285.1 uncultured Pelagibacteraceae bacterium
TTCTTCGAGTTGATTTATTATATTTTGTCCTGATGTTGCATCTAAGACCAAAACAACATCATGAGGAGCAGTTTCATCAGTTTTTTTTATTACATTTGCTATTTTTTTAAATTCATCCATCAAATTTTTCTTATTTTGCAGTCTTCCAGCGGTATCAATCAATACACGCTTAATATTGTTGTTTTTAGCGTATTCTATCGATTTATATGCGACAGATGCTGGGTCAGAACCAGGATCAGATTTTACTATTGGGACACCAACTTTGCCTGACCAAGCCTCAAGTTGTTCTATAGCAGCTGCTCTAAAAGTATCACAAGCAGAAAATAATACCTCAGATCCATTATCTTTAAAAATTTTTCCTATTTTTCCAATCGTTGTTGTCTTTCCAACTCCATTAACACCAGATACTAGAGTAATATTTAACTTTTCTTTTTTTTCAAAAAAATCTTTTCTTTCTAACGGCGTCATCAGTTCAATAATATAATTCTTTAATATTAAATTAATTTCATCAACAGTTTCGTTGTTTGGATCAATCTTCTTTTCAGCAATTGTACTTTTAATTTCAGATGCAGCATCAATACCAACATCTGAACTTATTAAAAATTCCTCAATTTTATTTAATGTTTCATCATCTATTTCTTTTTTAACAATTATCTCCCTAAGACCAGACTTAATATTCTCTGCACTTTTTTTAAAACCAAATTTAAACTTTTCAAAAATTCCCATTATATATTTATTTTAATTTCTTTTATCTCTGAGACTGGTCCCCTCATATGAATTTTTTTGTCTTGATCAATATTAATTATTAATTTGCCTAAGCCGAATTCAATTTCTGTAGATGAATTTTCCAATTTTTCTAAATTTGCTGCAACCGCTGTTGCACATGCTGCTGTGCCACATGCTTTGGTCAACCCTGCTCCTCTTTCCCAAACCTTAACTTTATAATGATTATTTCCAATTTTGTTTGCAAGTGTAAAATTACATTTCTCTGGGAATAAATTGTTATTTTCAACCATTGGACCAATTTTTTCTAAATCGAAATTATCAATATTGTTCACAAAAAAAATCACATGAGGGTTTCCAACGTTAACAGCTATACCTCCTTTTGTGCTTGAATTATTTTTATCACTAATTTCAATACCTAAATTTTTGGTATTAAGATTTTCTGACATTGGAATATCTTTCCAATGGGTTTTTGGTACTCCTATAATAGTTTCAACTTCACTATTCTCAAGTATTTTTGATTTTAATTGATTGGATCCTACAAACAGATCTACAACTTTTTTGTCTGTTTCTTTAAAAATTAAAAATGCTACACATCTGGTACCATTTCCGCATGCACCTGAAATACTCCCATCAGAATTATAAAATTCCATTTCAGCATCACCTTTATTACTTTTTTTTACAAATATTAGTTGATCACAACCAATAAATTTTCGATCACAAATTCTAATTATTTGATCCCTGGTTAATTCGACATTATTTGACCTATTATCAATAATTACAAAATCATTTCCAAGGCCATCCATTTTAAAAGCTTTAAATTCCATATACTTCAGTATTTAACTTATTTATTGACATTTTGAACCTCTATTATAGTTTATCGCCGTTTCCGCAAAATACAGCAATTTGCGGTGTCTTTGGCAACAAAGAGATCGACACCAGTCAGCGAGAGTTCGCCCACTGGTGCGATACTTGCTGGATGGAATTATGTTTGAAAACTTAACAAATAAATTTGAAGAAATATTTTCTTCATTAAAAAAAGCCCCTTCACTTGATGAAAAGCAAGTAGATGAAGGTTTAAGAGAAATAAGGCTTGCTCTTTTAGAGGCGGATGTATCTTTAGAAGTTGTAAAAGAATTTATAAATAGAGTTAAACCTAAAGCTCTAGGTCAGGAAATTATCAGATCAACTTCACCTGGACAGATGGTGGTTAAAGTTGTTAACGATGAGTTAATTTCTTTTCTGGGGGATAAAAATTCTGATATTGAATTAAATGCAGTTCCACCTGTTCCAATAATGTTAGTTGGATTACAAGGATCTGGAAAAACAACTACGACAGCTAAACTTGCAAGATTTTTAGAGACTAATAAAAATAAAAAAGTGATGATGGCGAGTCTAGACGTTTACAGACCTGCTGCACAGGAGCAATTAAAACTTCTTGGTGAACAAAACAATATAATCACACTTCCAATTATTAAAGATCAGTTACCTGCAGATATTTGTAGAAGAGCAATTAGTGCAGCTAATCTTAATGGAGCAGATGTAATTTTATTTGATACAGCTGGTAGAACACAAATTGATTTACAAATGATGAGTGAGATCAAACAAATTGAAGGCATTATAAATCCATCAGAGACAATACTTGTTGCAGACTCTCTTACAGGTCAAGTTGCTGCAAATGTAGCAAAAGAATTTAAAAGTACAGTAAATCTTACAGGTATCATTCTTACAAGATCAGATGGTGATGGTAGAGGTGGAGCAGCACTAAGCATGAAGTATGTTGCAGATGTACCCATTAAGTTTTTAGGGGTTGGTGAAAAGATAGAAAACTTTGAAGTTTTCCATCCAGATAGAATTGCAAATCGAATTTTGGGTATGGGAGATATTGTTTCCTTAGTAGAAAAAGCTGCTGAAGATCTTGATGAAGAAAAATTGAAAAAAACAGAAGAAAAACTTAAAAAAGGTCAGTTTTCTTTAGAGGATTATCTTACTCAACTAAGACAGATGAAAAAAATGGGTGGTATTGAAGGTATAATGTCTTTTTTACCTGGTGTTTCAAAAGTTAAATCCCAAATGGATCAAGCTGGAGTTGATGAAAAGATAATTACCCAAAATGAGGCTGTAATATTATCAATGACTAAAAAAGAACGAGAAAATCCAAAGATAATAGATGGTTCCAGAAAAAAAAGAATTGCTAATGGCTCAGGTACAGATGTGGCCACTATCAATAAATTGCTTAAGCAATTTAAAATGATGTCAGAGATGATGAAAAAAATGTCTAAAGGAAATATGAAAGGGATGGCGGATAAAGGCATACCTCCAGAACTTTTTAATCAATTAAAATAAATAGGAGAAAAAATGTTAAAAATGCGTTTATCAATGGGAGGTACTAAGAAGAGACCCGTATATAAAATAGTGGTTGCTGATAGCAGGTTCCCAAGAGATGGAAGATTTATTGAAAAATTAGGTTTTTTTAATCCCCTAATTCCAAAAGAAAAAAAAGAGAGAATGGGTTTAGATGTCGAAAGAGTCAAGTATTGGTTAGGTCAAGGTGCTCAACCAACTACTAGAGTTGCAAGATTGTTGGGAGAAAATGAAATAATGCCAATGCCAGCAAAAGGTAATAATCCTAAA
>CACGYL010000035.1 GCA_902577285.1 uncultured Pelagibacteraceae bacterium
AACGTTAAAAGAAAATCTTCCAGGTTTATATCCTCTACTTTTTGCTTCTGGTAAATTAGTAAACCAATCCCTAATCGGTCCAAAAGCTCCAGTGTAAGTAGCAGGATTTGATCTTGGAGTTCTTCCAATTGGTGATTGGTCAATGTCAATAATTTTATCTACTAATTCAATACCTTTAAATCCTCTAAATGGTTTAGGTATTTTTCTTGATTTATTATTATTTAAAGTAAGATTTAAAGCATTGTAAAGTGTTTGAAGTATCAATGTTGATTTACCACTACCAGAAACACCAGTAACACATGTGAAACTTCCTAATGGTATTTTAAGATTAACGTTATTTAAATTATTACCACTTGCACCATTAATTTCTAAAAATCTACCATTCTTCGCTAATCTTCTATTTCGAGGGATTGGTATATAACTCTTATTTGATAAGTACCTTCCAGTAATACTTTTGTCATTATCAAGAATATCTTTATAAGAACCTTGAGCTATTACTTCTCCACCTTTATTTCCAGCTTCAGGCCCAAGGTCAATAATATGGTCAGCATTTTCCATTGTTTCAGTATCATGTTCAACCACAATTACAGTATTCCCTAGGTCTCTTAATCTTTTTAATGCATTAATTAACTTTACATTATCTTTTTGGTGCAAACCTATAGAGGGTTCATCAAGAACATATAACACACCAGTCAATCCAGACCCAATTTGAGATGCTAACCTAATTCTTTGAGCTTCACCTCCTGATAATGTTCCAGACTCTCTAGATAATGTTAAGTAATCAAGTCCAACATTTAATAAAAAGTTTAATCTCTCGTTAATTTCTTTAAGTATGTGTTGAGCTATTTTTAATTGTCTTTTATCTAATTTAGTTTCAAGTGATTTAAACCACTCTTTTGCATCGTAAATTGATTTTTCTGTTACTTCACTAATATTAAGTTCATTAATTTTTACACATAAAGCCTCATCTTTTAATCTGTGTCCATTACACCTTTCACATTTTGTATCAGATTGATATTGAGAGATTTCTTCTCTTTTCCAATCACTATCTGTTTCTAAAAACCTTCTTTCTAGATTATTTACTACACCCTCAAATGTTTTTTTATGTGAATATTTTTCATATCCATCATCATAAGAAAATTTTATTTCCTCATCGTCTGACCCAAAAAGAATTACATCTTTAATTTTTTTTGGTAATTTTGACCATCTATCATTTAATGAAAAACCATAGTGTTTTGCTATAGATGCTAAAGTTTGTGCGTAGTATAATGAAGAAGACTTTGACCAAGGTTCAATTGCACCATCCGCTATAGTTTTTTTTTCATCTGGCACTACTAATTTCGGATCTACATTTAATTTTACTCCTATACCCTCACATTCCTCGCATGCACCGTAAGGACTGTTAAAAGAAAATAATCTAGGTTCTATTTCTTCAATAGTAAAACCACTTTCTGGACATGCAAATTTTGTAGAAAAAATTAAATTTTCAATTTTTCTAAATTTTTTTGGAAGCGTTTCATCTTCATACTCTACAAACATAAGTCCATTAGCTAAATTTACAGCTGTTTCAACACTTTCGGCCAACCTATTACCTAATGATGAATTTAAAACTATTCTATCAACTAAAACAGAGATATCATGTTTTAGTTTTTTATTTAATTCTGGTACCTCATCAATGTCATATAATTTATTATCCACTTTGATTTTTCTAAATCCTCTTTTTTTATAACCAAGTATATCTTTTCGATATTCACCTTTTCTTCCTCTTACAACTGGAGCATATAAATAAATTGTAGATTTTTTTGGAAGCGTTTTGATTTTATCAACTATTTGACTTATTGTTTGTGAGGTAATTGGCAAACCTGTAAATGGTGAGTAGGGTATTCCAGCTCGTGCATAAAGCACTCTCATATAATCATAAATTTCTGTGACAGTTGCTACAGTAGATCTTGGATTTTTAGAGGTATTTTTTTGCTCAATAGAGATTGCAGGACTTAAACCTTCAATCAAATCTACATTTGGTTTTTTCATTTTATCTAAAAATTGTCTCGCATAAGCAGACAAACTTTCAACATATCTTCTTTGACCTTCTGCATAGACTGTATCAAACGCTAATGACGATTTCCCAGATCCAGATAACCCTGTAATCACAACAAATTTTTCTTTTGGAATCTCCAGTGTAATATTCTTTAAATTGTGCTCTTTTGCACCCTTAATAACTATCTTTTTGAGCATATTTTTTGTTGCTTTAGATTAATAAAATTAATATTCAAGTTAATTAGTGTTATAATAAACATTCTTAATTATTAAAATATTATGGCTGGTAGTTTAAATAAAGTATTATTAATTGGTCGTTTAGGCGCAGATCCAGAAGTTAAACAGATGGTTAACGGTAAAAGTGTAGCCAGATTAAGTATAGCCACAAGTCAATCCTGGAAAGATAAAAATACAGGTGAAAAAAAAGAAAAAACTGAATGGCATAGAATTGTTGTTTTTAATGAAGGATTAGTAAATGTCGTTCAACAGTATTTAAAAAAAGGAGCACAAGTATACGTTGAGGGTCAGCTTTCAACACGAAAATGGAAAGATGAGCAAAGTGGACAAGACAAATACTCAACTGAAATTCTAATACAAGGTTATAATTCATCATTAACAATGTTAGGTGGTGGCAATCAAAATAATATTGGATCACAGGATAGTAAACAAAGTTTTGATGACAGTCCTGCACCTGATCAAAGTGGATTAGACGACGATATTCCATTTTAATTAGTATGGAAAAAAACGAAATCTCAAAAGTAAATAATAATATCAAACCAATCTCTATGTATGATGAGATGAGCTCATCGTACTTATCTTATGCAATGAGTGTGATTGTAAGTAGGGCATTACCTGATATTAGAGATGGATTAAAACCAGTTCATAGAAGAATTATTTATGCGATGCACAAAGGTGGTTTTGATTGGTCAAAACAATTTAGAAAATCTGCAAGAATTGTTGGAGATGTAATTGGTAAATATCATCCACATGGAGATCAGGCGGTTTATGATGCTCTAGTTAGAATGGTTCAAGAATTTTCAATGAGTTTACCACTAGTTGATGGACAAGGTAATTTTGGTTCTATCGATGGAGATCCCCCTGCTGCAAT
>CACGYL010000036.1 GCA_902577285.1 uncultured Pelagibacteraceae bacterium
ACTAAAATTGAAGACGATAAAAATATCAATGAATTATATATATCTGTATTGGGCTGTTATATACCTTTAAATACCTCCGAAATTATAACTCATAAATTAGCAAAATATACTTCAAAATGTAGCTTATTTAATGATCTTGTAAAAATTCAAATTAAAGATTCTATATTAGAGCGTGAACTTAAAAGTACAATTAGCTCATTAGATAATGTCACTGATAGTATTTCAAAAAAAGTCAGGGAACAATATGAGGAAAATCCATATCCTAGATGGAGATATGCAGATTCAGTACCTAAAAATAAATTTTTAACAATATTAAATAATCATATAAAGCCGAATAAAATTATTTCAAAAGATAACAATCTCACAAAAAAAGTGTTAATTGCTGGATGTGGTACCGGACAACACTTAGTAAATATATCCTCTTATGAGAATTCAAATATTCTAGCCGTAGACTTAAGTTTATCCAGTCTAGCATTTGCAAAACGAAAAATGCAGGAATTAAATATTAGTAATGTTGAATTTTTACATAGTGATATACTTAATTTAAGAAATCTAAATGAAAAGTTTAGTGTGATCGAATGTGTAGGTGTACTTCATCATTTAAAAGACCCTGAAAAAGGTCTTAAAATATTATTAGATATATTAGAGCCAAAAGGCTACTTAAAGCTTGGTCTTTATAGTGAACTTGCCAGAAAACATATTGTTGAGACAAGAGAGATGATAAAAAAATATAATATTAAGAGCACTATTTTAGATATAAGAAAATTTAGAGAAATTGTAAAAAATGATAATGATAATAAATCTTTTCAAAAACTTAATTATAATTATGATTTTTATTCAACTTCCAACGTTCGAGATTTAATTTTTCACGCTCAAGAGCACCGTTATACTATACCAAAGATTACAAAATTACTTAGAAAATACAATTTAAAGTTTCTAGGTTTTACAAATTCATCAAATAAAAAAATGTATTCAAAACATTATCCTAATGATTTGGAATGTACATCACTAGAAAATTGGAATAACTTTGAAATAATTAATCCAGATATATTTAAACAAATGTATCAATTTTGGTTAAAAAAAAATGACTAAAAAAAAAAACTATATAGCTAAAGATTTATTAACACCAAAATATAAAACCCGAGTAGTAAAACCAAAAAAAGGCAAAGGGAGTTTCAAAAGAAAAAAAAAATAATTTTTACAGTCTTGCACCTATTTGTTGAATAACTTTAGAGGACATATCAGTTCCTTTATCTAAGCTTTCTTTTAATGACATATTGTTCACATGTCCGTGTAAAAAACCTGCTGCAAAAAGATCTCCTGCACCAGTTAAATCAAGAATCTTTAGACCTTGTTTTATACCACATTCAACAACTTCTTCTCCATTAATAGCAACAGCACCTTTTTCTCCTCTTGTTAAAACAATTATTTTTCCTAAAGATTTAGAAAAATTTATTACTTCTTCAAAAGATTTTGCATCTATTAAAGACATTATTTCTTGTTCATTTGCAAAAGTTATATCTAATTTATTTTTAACTAATTCTAAAAAATGAGGTTTGTGTCGATCAACGCAAAACTGGTCGGATAAAGACATCGCTACTTTATTTGCACTTTGAATAGCCTTATCAAATGCTTTTTTGGGTTCACCCTCATCCCAAAGGTATCCCTCTAAAAGTATCATTTCGCTTTGCTTAATCGCATCAGTGCTGACATCATTTTCATTAATTTTTCCTGCTGTTCCTAAAAAAGTACACATTGTCCTCTCAGAGTCTGGCGTAACTAATATTAAGCAAGTGCCTGTTGGTAAGTCTTCTTTTTTCTTTGAATAAAAATATTTAACATTTTCTTGTTTCAAGCCATATTCATATTTACCACCAAGTTCGTCATCATTTACTTTACCAATAAAACCAACTTCATTTCCGAGTTGAGATAAGCCAACGATTGAGTTTGCAACAGACCCACCAGATACAGTTTTTTCTATCTTGAGATTTGACAATAAATCTTTGAACTCTTTGTCGTCAAAAATTAATTTCATCGTACTTTTTGTTAAATTATTTTTTGTAATAAAGTCATCATCTACTTTGCAAATTACATCTACAATTGCGTTTCCAATTCCTAATATTTTCATTGTTTATGCTTTCTTGGTTATTAGTGGTTTTTTTCTCTTAGGATAGCAAGTAGTACAGATTTTACAAGATAAACCATAACACTCTCTTGCCTTACAGTATTCTCTTCCATAATAAATTATTTGAAGATGTAACTTATTCCAATACTTTTTTGGAAAAAGTCTTTTTAAATCTTTCTCTGTTTGAACAACATTTTTTCCATTTGTCAAACCCCACCTTTGAGCAAGTCTATGTATATGTGTATCTATGGGGAAAGCAGGATAACCAAATCCTTGAGACATCACCACACTAGCTGTTTTATGTCCAACACCTGGCAACTCCTCAAGTTGTTCAAATGTTTTAGGAACTTTTCCATTATATTTTTCCACTAAAGTTTTTGATAAATTATAAACACTTTTTGCTTTAATTCTAAAGATACCAATACTTCTTATCAGTTTTTCAATTTTTTTTCTTCCAAGCTTAACAAAATGTTCTGGCTTATTATACTTTGGATATATATTTTTTGTAACATTGTTAACATTTACGTCCGTACATTGTGCAGATAAAAGAACAGAAACCAATAAAGTAAACATATTCCTGTGTTTGAGAGGTATTGGTGTTTTTGGATATATTTTATTTAAAATTTTAAGAACAATTTTTGCTCTTTGTTCTTCGCTCATTTAAAATTTAAAACATCACGCATAGAGTACAAACCAGGTTTCTTATTCATTAACCATTTCCCAGCTGTTAAAGCCCCTTCACTATATAAAGCTCTATCAAAAGCCTCATGATTTAGTGTTATAATTTCCTTACCACTAGAAAACTTTACCTCATGTTCACCAACAGTTTTACCTTTACGAATTGAGTTAAAATTAATCTTTTTTCCATAAGGAAAACTTTTTTTGTTAAGATATCTTTTTCCAATTAAATTATAAAAATCCTTATTTTTACCAGATGCTATACCTTTACCTAGC
>CACGYL010000037.1 GCA_902577285.1 uncultured Pelagibacteraceae bacterium
TAAAGGTAGTAATCTTGTACCTAGCCCAGCTAGTGGAATAATAGCTTGTTTAATCATTTAGATAATTTATTTATAAACATATATTTATAAAATGAAAATAATTACAAGTATTTTTGATTTAAATAAAGAGATTAAAGACTATAAAAATATTGGATTTGTACCTACTATGGGTGGAATACACGCTGGTCATATATCTTTAATAAAAGCTTCACAAAACAAAAAAAGCAAGACTATTGTTAGTATTTTTGTAAATCCTGCTCAATTTAATAAAATAAAGGACTTTAAAAATTATCCAAGAAATATCAAAAAAGATATTGTTTCATTAAAAAAATTAAAAGTAGATTACTTGTTCCTTCCTAAAACTAAAGATATTTACAAATTAAAATCTAAAAATTTTGTCTTAAAAAAAAAAGACAAAATACTATGTGCAAAATTTAGGAAAGGCCATTTTGAAGGAGTGCTTAAAGTAATGAATATCTTAATGTCTTTAATTAAATCAAAAGATTTATTTATGGGAGAAAAGGATTATCAGCAATTATTTTTGATCAGAAAATACCTTTCAAAAAAACATAATGTACAAATAAATTCTTGCCAAACTATTAGAACCAGAAGCAAAGTTGCTTTATCTACAAGGAATAAATTGTTAAATAAAAAATCTTTAAAAAAAGCATCTGATATCGCAAAATTTCTTCATAAAATAAAGCTAAAATCTAAATCTCATTCTTTGATATACCTTGATTTACCTAATCATAAAAATGAATTAGAAAAAAAATTTAATATAAAAATAGAATATTTAGAATTTAGAGATAATAAGACACTTAAACTTAATAACTTTAAAAATGAATTTAGACTTTTCATAGCTTATAATATTGAAAATATAAGATTGATTGATAATTTTTAATTACAGAAAATAAGCACCAACTCCTAAAAAAGACACAAAACCAATGACATCGGTTATTGTAGTGACAAAAACACTTGATGAAATTGCAGGATCAATATTCATTTTTTTTAATGAAACAGGAATTAAAATGCCAAATAGTCCAGCTACTATCATTGTTAGTATCATAGATATTGAAATTATTATAGCTAGTTGTAAGTCATTGAACCAAAAATAAACTATTAAAGAACTTATTATTGCAAAAATAATCCCATTCAGAACTCCAATATTAAATTCTTTAATAATATTGTTGGTAAAATTATTTTTTGTTAAATCTTGAGTTGCCAATGATCTAACCGTTACAGCCAATGTTTGCATACCAGCATTTCCGCCCATTGAAGCAACTATTGGCATTAAAAAAGCTAATACTACCATTTGTTCAATTGTTGCTCCAAATAAGCTGATACAGTAAGTTGCAAGAAAAGCTGTAAATAAATTTAATAATAACCAATTAAATCTTCGTTTTGTTTTTGTAATTACTCCATCTGTTATTTCCTCATCTCCAACACCAGCGAGTCTTAATGCATCCTCCTCAGCTTCTTCTTTAAGTACCGTTAATACATCGTCATAGGCAATCATTCCTACTAATTTATCATTTTTATCAGTTACAGCTGCTGAACTAAGGTTATAATTTTCAAATAAGTTACCTACCTCCTCTTTATCCATATCGACAGGAATTAAAAGTTGAGACTCTGACATAATTGACATCATCTTTGTGTCTCTTGGGGTTCTTAAAACTTTTGATGAAGGGACAGTACCAATTGGTTTGAAATCCTGGTCTACTATAAAAATTTCAAGAAATTCCTCTGGAAGATCTTTGTTTTCTCTTAAATAATCAATTGTTTGACCCACAGACCAATTGCTTGGTATTGCTGTGAACTCTCTCTGCATAATTCTTGCAGCTGAATCCTCTGGATAACTTAAACTCTCAAGTAAAGCAAACCTATCTTTTGGTGGAAGCGATCCTAAAATTGTATTTTTATCTTTTTCATCAACATTTTCTAAAATTTTTATTGCATCATCAGACTCTAAATTTTTTAAAATATTTACAATAGTATCTGAAGATAAATAGTTTATTAATTCAGATTGTATTGACTCATTTAGTTCAATAAAAACCTCTGGATCAACTTTAAAATTATTTAATTTTATTAAATTCTCTCTATCATTTTCACTCAAATGTTCAATAATATCGGCAGCATCTGCAGGGTGCATATCATTAAATGAATTTGTTATAAATTCCGCATCATTTTCAGAGATCTTGCTAGTTACGACTTTGATGAATTCTTTATTAAATTCAAAGTTTACTTTTTTATCTTTAATTTTTTTTACTAAAGTCATAAATTTATCTATAAATTAGTTGGCACTATTAATACAAAATATTAATATTACAATTTTATAATGATGATTGAGATCAAAAAGTCAATAAAACCTATAAAATACGAGAATGCACTTTCTTTTATGGAGGAAAGATTGAATGAAATTATTGAAAAAAAAGGTAATGAACTAATATGGGTTTTAGAGCATAAAGAAGTTTATACAGCTGGATCTAGTTATAAAAATGATGAATTATTGGATAAATCAATAAAACTAATTAAAACAAATAGAGGTGGAAAAATTACATATCATGGACCTGGACAATTAATTTTTTATTTTGTCATTGATTTAAATAAAAGGGAGAAAAATATTAGAAAACTTATCACTTCAGTAGAAAATACTATAATTGATACTTTAAAAGAATTTAAAATCAATGTGTCTTCTGATAGAAAAAATATTGGTATTTGGTATAAAAGAAAATTAAATAATAAGTTCAAATTGGAAAAAGTAGCAGCTATTGGAATAAAAGTTAAAAAATGGATTGCATATCATGGGTTTTCAATAAATGTGTCAAATAATTTAGATGCTTATAAAAAAATAATCCCTTGTGGTATCAAAGATAAAGAGGTTACAAATCTTATTAGA
>CACGYL010000038.1 GCA_902577285.1 uncultured Pelagibacteraceae bacterium
CTTTGCGCTTACGCTTAAAGTAGATGATATTAAAAGAGATAAGATTAAGGTTAGAAGTTTAATCATATTATTAAAATTAAATCTTATATTTTTTTAGGGTGGACGAAAACTTAATTTAACAAATTTATGCAGTCTTTTTCTGATGAACCACATAACTTAAACTTATAAATTTTTTAGGTTGTATTCAATGAAACTCTAATTTTTTTCTATCTTAAATTGAAATTTAGATAGTTTTTTTGTTTTCAATCTGAGGTTTAGATGTATAAGAACACCGAACTATGAATCAAAATATAAGAAATATTACAATAATCGCTCATGTTGACCACGGAAAAACAACTTTGATTGATAATTTGATGAAGCAAAGTGGGTCTTTTAGAGAAAATGAAGTCATAGATGAGAGAGTAATGGACTCTGGTGAACTAGAAAAGGAAAGAGGAATTACCATTTTAGCTAAACCTACTTCTATAAATTGGAAAGATACCAGAATAAATATTATCGATACACCTGGCCACAGAGATTTTGCAGCAGAAGTTGAAAGAGTTTTAAGTTTAGCAGATGGAGCATTGTTACTTGTGGATTCTGCAGAGGGGGTTATGCCGCAAACAAAATTTGTATTAAGTAAAGCCTTAAGGCAAGGTTTGAAACCAATAGTTGTTATTAATAAATTAGACAAAAGCGATCAAAGAGCTGATCAAGTTTTAAATGAGACTTTTGATTTGTTCGTAAGTTTAGATGCAAACGAAGAACAATTAGATTTCCCAGTTTTATATGCAAGTGAAAGATCGGGTTGGGCTAGTAAAGAAATTGATGGACCTCGAGAAAATCTTAATCCTCTATTAGATTTAGTACTTGAACATGTTAAACCTTCCAAATTTGATAGATCTAAACCTTTTGCAATGCTTTCAACATTGCTTTATGCAGATAATTTTTTAGGAAGAAGTCTCGTAGGAAGAATTTCTCAGGGAACTGCCAAAGCAAATCAACAGATTAAAGCAATTAATTTAGAGGGTAAAAAAGTAGATGAAGGAAGACTTACAAAAATCTTTAGATATGAGGGGACAAAAAAAGTGCCAATCGAAATTGGTGAAGCGGGGGATATTGTAGTAATAGCTGGATTAGAAAAAGCTAATGTTGCAGATACAATTTGTGACTTAGAAGTAAATGAGCCAATAAAAGCTACCCCAATTGATCCACCAACAATGTCTATAAAAATTACAGTAAATAGCTCTCCACTTGCAGGGACTGAGGGTAAAAAATTGACAAGTACGCAAATCAGAGATCGATTAATTTTAGAAGCTCAAAATAATGTTGGAATTACTTTTTCTGAAAATTCAAATAAAGATGCGTTTGAAATAAGTGGAAGAGGAGAATTGATGCTTGAGATTTTGTTAACTCAAATGAGACGAGAGGGCTTTGAAATGACCGTAAGCCCACCTAAAGTTTTATTTAAAACTGATAACAACTCAAAAAAATTAGAGCCAATTGAGGAAATCACTATGGATATTGATGAAGAATATTCATCTAAAATCATAGACTCTATGAATAGAAGAAAAGGGAAATTAATTGAACTTAAAGATACTGGAAAAAATAAAAAGAGATTAATTTTTCAAGCTCCAACTAGGGGATTGATGGGTTATACAAGCAGATTTTTAACTTTAACCAAAGGTACAGGTGTTATTAACAGAATTTTTCATTCTTATGGAGAATTTGAAGGCGATATGGAAGGAAGAAGAAATGGCGCTTTGATCTCTATGGATCAGGGTAAGGCAGTAGCTTTTTCAATTTTTAACTTACAAGCTAGAGGAGAGATGTTTATTACACATAACGATCCTGTTTATACTGGAATGATAGTGGGGTTGGCACCAAAACCAGGAGATATGATAATTAATGTTATGAAAGGTAAAAAACTAACAAATATGAGAACACAAGGAACAGATGAAAATATAGTTCTCACTCCTGTTCGACAAATGTCTATAGCTGAACAATTGAGTATGCTTAATACAGATGAGGCTTTAGAAATTACCCCGAAATCATGTAGATTAAGAAAAGCAATTCTTGATCCTCATGAAAGAAAAAGAAGTGAAAAAAACAATTCAATCGTTTAATTCATCATCTTATCAATTAAATATAAGCTTAAAGCTATACAAGGACCTATCCCGAAGGCAAACATCAAAGTGCCCACCCCAAGTGTCCCACCCAAATACCAGCCTATTGAGGCAACAGAGATTTCTATAAAAGCTCTAACAGCTGCAATTGGAAGATTGGTTTTTTTTTGTAATCCGGTCATTAAACCATCTCTTGGTCCTGGCCCTAGATTTGCAATTAAATAGATTCCACTACCCACTCCAACTATCATTATACCTAAAGTTGCCATAAATAATTTCATTATGTAAGTTTCGGGAGTTGGAATTAATGCAATTGTTACATCTAACATAACTGCGATAATTACGATATTAAATATAGTTCCAAGACCTGGCTTTTGCTTTAAAAAGTACCATAAAGATAAAACAACTACACTTACAAAGAAAGTAACAACACCAATAGATAGTCCTGATTTAATTGAGATTCCTTGTGCCATTACGGTCCATGGAGAGTTTCCAAGAAATGAAATAACTACCAATGCTTCACCAAAACCAAAGAATATCAGGCCAAAACAAAGAAAAAATAATGTTGATAATTTCGGCTTAAGATTAAAAGTTTCATCAGAACTCCATGAGACTTTTGGGATTTTTTTGATAGTAAGGAACATATAATTTACTATTATTTATACTTTCTTGAACTAAAATCTATGAAAATGAAACATTTTGTATTGATTATAATAATTTTAATTTACCCATCAAAGGTTTTTGCACACAGCAGTTACTATGAAGGTTTAAAAAAAATA
>CACGYL010000039.1 GCA_902577285.1 uncultured Pelagibacteraceae bacterium
TCTACAAGGTCAATTGAGGATGGATATAGAAAATATTCCTTGGGTGAGGAAAAACTACCAAGTGTTACTACAATCTTAAGTGCTACTAAATCCGAAGAGGAAAAGGCAGCCATCAAAAATTGGCAAGAAAGGGTAGGTTTTAAGGAAGCAAATAGAATTAAAACTGAAGCATCTTCAAGAGGAACGTCAATGCACTCTTATATTGAAGATTACTTAAGAGGCAGGATTAATGAAAGCTTTTTTGAAAGTAATGAACAATACAAAAATATGGCCAAAGAAATAATTGAAAAAGGTGTAAATAATAAATTAGATGAAATTTATGGAATGGAAGAAACTATTTATTATCCAGAGCAATATGCAGGAACTGCAGATTTAATTGGAATTTATCAGGGAAAAGATGTCATAATAGATTTTAAGCAGAGCAATAAACCTAAAAAAACAGATTATATTCAAGATTATTTCTTGCAACTTGGAGCATATACTTTGGCTCATGATGTCGTGCATGGAACAAAAATGAAAGCAGGGATAATCTTACTCTGTACAAAAGATATTCTATTTCAAGAATTTAAAATTGAAGGTGCAGAATTAGAGATGTATCAAAATTTATTTATGGGTAGGGTTAAAAAATTTTATGAGATGAATAATATAGCTTGACTTTAACCGACTAATACATAGAACAGAGAAAACTAACTAGAAGCTACTTGTTTAGATGCAAAGGTTAAGTCTTAAAAAACTTTCCAAAAACCCATCAAAACATAGCTAATTTGAGGTTAATAATATGAATTTAGCAATTTGGGACATAGAATCATCGAGTGCCAGCACTGACTTTGGTAGCATCATAGAAATTGGTGGAATACTATTTGACGAGAACTTTAAAGAAAAAGATAGATTTAATCTTCGATGCAGACTTCATGAAACTGAGATTTTTCAAGCTGCAGCATTAATTGTTAATAAGACATCAATTAAACAACTTACTCAAACAAATCTAAGCCATTACCAAATGTTAGGACAGGTTGAAAAAATTTTTAAGAAATGGAGCCCTGCTATTTTTTTGGGATGGAGTAGCTTAAATTTTGATGAAGAAATGATAAGAAAAGAGTTCTTTAAAAGTATTAGGTATCCTTATTTGACAAATTCCGCTCCCAATACAAGACATGATGGAATAAATATTGCAAGAGCTGCATATGCAGTAGATCCAACAGTTTTAGAAACTGAAATTAATGAAAAAAATAATCCAGTTTTTAAATTAGCATCTCTGGCTCAGATGCAAGGCATAGATGCAAGCGATGCACACTCCGCGCTAGCTGATGCAGAACTTACTGCAAAAGTTTTGAAAATTGTAAAAAAAAAACAAGAACATACTTGGGAGTCTTTTTTAAGCACTGCAAATAAATCTAATACTGAAACTATTATAAAAAAAGGAGAAATTATAACATTAAACGAATATTATTATGGAAAGTCTAGGCTTCATTTAGTTGTACCACTACATTCAAAATATTGTATGCATCCAATTTATCAAGGATGGTATTATACAATAGATCTTAGAACAGAAATTCAACCATTGATTAATAAATCTATAAATGAATTAAAAATCGAGATGAAAAAAACACCCAAGTTTTTAAGAACAGTTAGATCAAACAAAGCACCAATAATTATTGATGAAAAATATGGCTTGAATGTTGAACCATATAATAAATTAGACAAAAACGTTATTAAAAAAAGAGCTGAATTTGTTCAAAATAATGAACAGTTTTCTCAAAATATTTTAACTGCCCTTCGTGAGGTTGCAGAAGAAAAAGATCAATCAAAATCGCAAGAAGATATATATGCAGAAGAGAGCATTTACACAAAATTTACATCGAATAAGGATACCGCTCTGTTTCCAAGTTGGCATGAAGCACCATGGAAAGAGAAATTAAATTTATTAGATAAGTTTGACGATGATAGATTGGTTAGTTTTGGTAAAAAAATAATTTTTCAAGAAGCTCCAGAGATCCTTCCAGACTCTATGTATAAGTCTATAAGAAGAGACATAGCTAAAAGAATATTAAGTGAAAAAAAAGAAAAATGGTGGACAATTCCAACTTTATACAACGAGATTGATACTTTAAGAGAAAAATATACTAATGAAAATGATATCGAAAAACTAGCTCTATTAGATGAATTTAATACTTATGCAATGTCCATCCAAAAAAAGTACGAGAATGTTTGATGTATAAATTTAAATTTAAGCATTTTTAACTATTGAATAAATAAAATTAATTTATATAAAACAAATATGGCAACTGTAAAATCTACAGACGAAAGTTTTGATCAATTAGTTAAAGATAATAAGATATTAATTTGTGATTTTTGGGCAGATTGGTGTGGACCATGCCATATGGTGGCACCTAGCCTAGAAGAAATTTCAAATGAAATGTCAGACCAATTATCTGTTGCAAAACATAACATAGATGAAGAACCAAATACGCCAACAAAATATGGTGTTCGAGGGATACCAACGATGATTTTGATGAAAGATGGAAATCATGTTTCAACTAAGGTTGGAGCGGTTCCAAAAAGTGAAATTGTTTCTTGGATAAAAGAAAATATCTAATTTAAACTAAGAATTTCTCCAGCAAGATATAGTGATCCTAAGCAGAGTATAATAGTATTTTCATTTTTTGATAAGGATTTTA
>CACGYL010000040.1 GCA_902577285.1 uncultured Pelagibacteraceae bacterium
AATTTTGATCCATATGGAACTTTGTAAGATGCAACTTGTAATCCGTTATCATCTTCAATTGATATTTCTGTATTTCTTCCCATCACAATTTGATTATTTTTTGAGTCTTTAAGAAGATTAGTGTTTACAATTTTTAATATTCCATTTGAGCTTGAAATAATTTGTGATTCTTGTTTAACAGAAGCGGTACCACCAACGTGGAAAGTTCTCATTGTTAATTGTGTTCCAGGTTCACCAATCGATTGCGCAGAAATCATTCCAATAGCTTCACCAACATGTACCATTTTTCCTCTTGAAAGATCTCTTCCATAACATTTTGCGCAAACGCCCTCTTTTGAACTGCAAGTCATTACTGAATATACATTTAAAGTCTTAACACCTGCTGCATCTATTTTTTCGCAACCAGCCTCGTCTATCATCTGATCTTTTTTAATTATAACATCTCCAGACAAAGGATTTTTAACATCTGTAGCAGTAACTCTACCTAAGGCTCTCTCAGATAAACTTACCATAATATTTCCACCTTCTAAAACTTCAGTTAGTTTAATATATCCAGGATTATCACATTTTTCTTTTGTAATAGTTAAATCTTGAGCTACATCACAAAGTCTTCTTGTTAAATATCCAGAACTTGCAGTCTTAAGTGCTGTATCAGCTAATCCTTTTCTTGCTCCATGAGTTGAGTTAAAGTATTCTAGTGCAGTTAATCCTTCTTTAAAATTTGATGTGATTGGAGACTCAATTATTTCTCCCGATGGTTTTGCTATAAGTCCTCTCATTCCAGCCAATTGTTTCATTTGTGCAGCTGATCCTCTAGCGCCGCTATCAGCCATCATAAAGACTGAGTTGATTTTTAAACCTTCTTCTGTATTTTCAGTTGCCGAAATTCTTTTCATCATTTCAGAGGCAACACGGTCTGTACATTTAGACCATGCATCGATTACTTTATTGTATTTTTCTCCTCTTGTTATTAATCCTTCTGCATACTGACCCTCATAATCAGCAATCAATTTTTTAGTTTCATCAATTAACTGTTGTTTATTTTCTGGAATTACCAGATCATCTTTTCCGAATGATATTCCAGCTTTAAATGCATGTTTAAAGCCCAGATCTTTAAGTTTATCACAAAATATTACTGTACTTTTTTGACCAGAAAATCTAAAAACATGATCTATAACTTCGGACACAATCTTCTTAGGTAGCAACCTATCAACTAATGAAAATTTATTGTTTACATTTTTTGGAATCAAATTTGATAATAAAAATCTTCCAGCTGTGCTAATATGTTTCTCAAATTTTTTAGCACCCTTTTCATCTAAAGTTTCAAATCTAGATACAATTCTTGAATGTACTTTTATTTGCCCCGTTTCTAGTGCGTGCTCAATTTCAGTAGTGTTTACAAAATAACCATCAACTTTTTCTGTTTGTGTTGGTGGTTGAGATAAGTAATAAATACCTAAAATCATATCCTGACTAGGAACAATAATTGGCTTCCCATTAGATGGACTTAGTATATTATTTGTGGACATCATTAACACTCTCGCTTCTAATTGAGCCTCTAAACTTAATGGGACATGCACAGCCATCTGATCTCCATCAAAATCTGCATTAAATGCTGCACAAGTTAATGGGTGTAATTCTATAGCGTTACCCTCTATAAGTTTTGGCTCAAAAGCTTGCACTCCTAATCTATGAAGAGTTGGAGCTCTATTTAATATGACAGGATGTTCTCTAACTATTAATTCTAACGCATCCCAAACTTCTGTTCGCTCTCTTTCAACTAATTTTTTTGCCTGTTTTATGGTTGATGCTAGACCTAATTTATTCAATCTTGCATACAAAAATGGTTTAAAAAGTTCTAATGCCATTTTCTTAGGTAAACCACACTCGTGTAATTTTAGATCAGGTCCAACGACAATTACAGATCTACCTGAGTAATCTACTCTTTTACCAAGTAAATTTTGTCTAAATCTCCCTTGTTTTCCTTTTAGCATTTCAGCTAAAGATTTAAGAGGTCTTTTGCTGGTACCGGTTATTACTCTTCCTCTTCTACCATTGTCAAAAAGTGCGTCCACTGACTCCTGAAGCATTCTTTTTTCATTTCGGACTATTATATCTGGTGCTTTAAGGTCAATAAGTCTTTTTAAACGGTTGTTTCTATTAATGACTCTTCTGTATAAATCATTTAAATCAGAAGTAGCAAACCTACCACCATCTAAAGGTACTAGTGGTCTTAATTCTGGAGGTATTACTGGTACAGTTGTCAGTATCATCCACTCAGGTTTGTTTCCAGTTTCAATGAATGACTCTATTAATTTAAGTCTCTTTATAGATCGCTCTTCAGATACTTTTGATTTCGTTTCTTTAATACTTTTAATTAACGCATCTCTTTCTTCTTCTAGATTTATAGATTTTAATATTTCTAATATAGCTTCTGCTCCAATTCCTGCTGTAAATGCTTCTTCACCGTAATCGTCTTGATATTTAATTAATTCTTCTTCACC
>CACGYL010000041.1 GCA_902577285.1 uncultured Pelagibacteraceae bacterium
CTTTATCAAGAGCTTCCATAGCTTCTCTCAAAGATCCGCAGACTGTAGGAACTTTTTTAACTTGTTTTTCAGTTAATGCATAAAGATCTTGGTCAAAAGATTTACCAGGATCTATTTTATTTTTAATTCCATCAAGACCAGCCATTAACATTGATGCAAATGTTAGATATGGATTACCCGAAGCATCAGGGAATCTAATTTCGCATCTTGCACCTTTTTTACTTAAAGTTATTGGAATTCTGCATGATGCTGATCTGTTTCTTGCAGAGTATGCAAGTAAAACTGGTGCCTCAAATCCAGGTATTAGTCTTTTATAACTATTAGTAGTAGCATTTGAAAATGCATTTATTGCCTTAGCATGTTTTAAAATACCACCAATGTAATAAAGAGCTGTTTGAGATAGACCAGCGTACTTGTTACCAGAGAATACTGGAGTTTTACCTTTCCAAATTGACTGGTGAGTATGCATTCCAGAGCCATTGTCACCTTTTACTGGTTTTGGCATAAAAGTAGCAGTCTTTCCAAATGAATGTGAAACCATTTGAACTACATATTTGTAAAGTTGAACGTTATCAGCTTGATCAACTAATGTTCCAAACAACATTCCTAGTTCATGTTGACTAGGTGCAACTTCATGGTGATGTTTTTCAACAGTAATACCTACATCTCTTAGACCTTTCAAGTATTCACCTCTCATATCTTGAGCGCTATCTACTGGTGGCACAGGAAAATAACCTCCTTTAATACCAGGTCTGTGGCCCATATTACCATTATCATATGATTTTCCTGAATTATAAGGTCCTTCAGAACTGTCAATTGAAAAACCAGTTTCATTCATATCATTTTTAATTTTTACATCATCAAAAACAAAAAATTCTGGCTCTGGTCCAAAGTAAGCTTTGTCTCCAATTCCAGTTTTTTTTAAATATGCTTCTGCTTTTTTAGCTATTCCCCTTGGATCTCTTTCGTATGGGTCTTTTTTAACAGCATCCAAAATATCGCAAAATAAAATCATTGTATTATGTGATGTATATGGATCCATTACTGTTCTGCTTAAATCTGGTTTTAATATCATGTCAGACTCATTTATCGCTTTCCAACCAGCAATCGAAGAGCCATCAAAAAATACTCCGTCGTTCAGCATACCTTCATCAACTATTGTTTTATCCATAGTAAGGTGTTGCAGTTTTCCTCTTGGATCAGTGAATCTAAGATCAACATACTCAACATTCTTAGACTTAATTTGTTTTAATACGTCCCTAGCGCTCATATTATCTCCTATAAATTTTCTTGTTCTCTTATCAGTTAAGAAAAGATAAATAATGTCTATAAAATAGATATCAGTTATGCTTTAATTACATGTATATTAACCTTAAAAATCACAATTTTTCAATCAATCAAGAGTTGTACTAATGTCAGCACTTAATAAAGAAGCAGTTAAAAGAGCAAAAGAAGCATTAAAAAAATTTAATAGTGAAATAAAGGTAATTGAATTAGAACAAACTGCAAGAACAGCAAATGATGCTGCAAATTCATTAAACACTGAGGTTGGTTCAATTGTTAAAAGTTTATTATTTAGGAATGAGGGACATTTTTTCCTTTGTTTAGTATCTGGCGATAAAAGATGTTCTTTAAACAAATTAAAAAAAATTTTAAAGAGTAAAGATTTGAGTATGGCAGCTCCTGATGAGGTTAAAGATCAAACGGGTTATACTATAGGAGGAGTTTCACCTGTAGGTCATAAAAATAAATTAGAAATTTTTGTAGATGAGTCTTTAAATAGATTTAAAAACTTATATGCCGCTGCTGGACATCCAAACTGTATTTTTAAAATAAGTTTTGATGAACTGCTTAATTTAACTAATGGGGTAATTAAGGATATTGTAGAATGACTTCACCCAGAACATCTGATTATTTAATATTAGTTTTGTTGTCACTTATTTGGGCTTCAGCTTTTTTCAATATTAAAATTGCAACTTACTCTTATGGACCAATAACGATAGCGTTCTTAAGAATTTTTTTTGGAATGATCCCAGTTTTATTATTGTGTTTTTATAAAAAAATTAAAATTGAAGTCTTTTCAAAAGATTGGAAATGGTTTGCTGCAATTGGAGTTATAAATTTAGTTATTCCATTTTTTTTAATTGCTTATGGGGTACAAAAAGTCCAAAGTAATTTAGCAGCAATATTAATGTCTACCACTCCTATTAGTGCAACTATTTTAGCTCATTTGTTTATAGATAAAGAAAAAATTAATTTAGTTAAAATATTAGGAATAATATTAGGATTTTTAGGAATAGTTTATCTTTTTTCTGAAAATCTATTAATTAATGATGAAAACTTATTTTCTGCTTTGATGATATTAGTTGGTTCAACATTTTATGTAATTGGTGGAATATTAACTTTAAAAATAAGTCATAAAAAAAATGAAAATGTTACTGCATCTATATTAATTTGGGGAACAATATTTGTTTGTCCAATATCTTTAATTGTAGAGCAACC
>CACGYL010000042.1 GCA_902577285.1 uncultured Pelagibacteraceae bacterium
ATTATATCAATCATATACGGTTTTTTTACAGGTCGAAATATTTTAAATTCAAGTTCAGGTAATGCTAAAATGATTGAAATAGCTTCAGCTATTCAAGTAGGTGCCCGTGCATATTTAAACAGACAATATAAAACTATTGCAATTGTAGGAGTAGTTGTTCTGATTATTATTTCTGTTGCATTTAGTCCTTTAGTAGGTCTTGGATATTTAATTGGAGCTGCACTATCTGGAATTGCTGGCTATGTTGGTATGCTCGTTTCTGTTCAAGCTAATGTAAGGACTGCTGAAGCTTCAAGAAAAAGTCTAGCAAAAGGACTATCAATTGCATTTAAATCAGGAGCTGTAACTGGTATGTTAGTTGCTGGATTAGCTTTGTTGTCAATTGCTGTATATTATTATTTTCTTGTAAAGATTGGTATAGATGAGAGAGAAATAGTTAACGCTTTAGTCGCACTTGGTTTTGGTGCATCTCTAATATCTATATTCGCAAGATTAGGTGGAGGAATTTTTACAAAGGGTGCAGATGTCGGTGCTGATTTAGTCGGAAAAGTTGAAGCAGGAATCCCTGAAGATGATCCTAGAAACCCAGCAGTAATAGCCGACAATGTTGGTGACAATGTCGGAGATTGTGCAGGTATGGCAGCTGATTTATTTGAAACATATGCAGTAACAATCGTTGCTACAATGGTTCTGTCATCAATATTCTTTATAGGAGATTTTAGCATGATGATTTATCCTTTAGCAATTGGTGGTGCATGCATACTTACATCTATTTTAGGAACTTTTTTCGTAACGCTTGGGAGTGATAAAAATATTATGAAGGCTATGTATAAAGGATTTGTAATAACTGCTTTGAGTTCCCTATAACTAAATATGTGATTGGTTTTACTACCGAGTATATTGTAAACGATAAGTCATTTACTGGATTAAGCTTATATTTTTGTGGAATAATAGGACTTATCATTACAGGATTAATAATATGGATTACTGAATACTATACAGGTACTGATTATAGACCAGTTAAAAGTGTGGCACAATCCTCAACAACAGGTCATGGGACAAATGTTATTCAAGGATTAGCAGTTTCGATGGAAGCAACTGCAATCCCTGCATTAATTATAGTTGCTGGAATACTTTTAACTAATCATATAGCCGGTTTGTATGGTATTGCAATTGCTGTTACCACAATGCTTGCACTTGCGGGAATGGTTGTAGCCCTGGATGCGTATGGTCCAGTTACTGATAATGCAGGAGGAATTGCAGAAATGTCTAATCTTCCAAAAAACGTTAGAAAAACTACTGATGCATTAGATGCAGTTGGAAATACAACCAAGGCTGTAACAAAAGGTTATGCAATAGGGTCGGCAGGACTTGGAGCTTTAGTTTTATTTGCCGCATATACAGAGGATATTAAACATTTTTCTAAAGTTGCTGGTTCTAATTTAGAAGGAATTATAGTCACATTTGATTTATCTAATCCATTTGTTGTTGTTGGCTTATTAATTGGTGGAATGCTGCCATATTTATTTGGATCTATGGGTATGCAAGCTGTAGGTAGAGCTGGTGGTGCTGTAGTTATTGAAGTTAGAAGACAGTTCAAAAAAATACCAGGTATAATGAAGCGTAAAGCCAAACCAGATTATGGTAGATTAGTCGATTTATTGACAAAAGCTGCTATCAAGGAAATGATAATTCCATCATTGTTACCAGTTTTATCTCCTATAGTACTTTATATAATTATTTATTTCATAGGTGGACAAGTGGCCGCTTTATCAGCAGTTGGTGCAATGCTGTTGGGAGTTATTATAACTGGTTTATTTGTTGCAGTTTCGATGACAGCTGGAGGTGGCGCGTGGGACAATGCCAAAAAATATATTGAAGATGGAAAGTTTGGTGGAAAAGGTTCTGAGGCTCACAAGGCTGCTGTGACAGGTGATACAGTTGGTGATCCTTATAAGGATACAGCAGGACCTGCTGTTAATCCAATGATAAAAATAACAAATATTGTTGCCTTGCTATTACTTGCTGTTATTGCTGGATAATAATTTAGCTATTAAATTTTATATAATTATCATTCCAAAGTTTTATCCAATCCTCCGTTGTTGCGGGATGGTCTCTAGAAATATGATAAGATAGTGAATTGACTGGTGAAAAACATGGACTATTTTTATAGATTTCATGTAGTGGTTTTTCAAAGGGATCATTTTCTTTTTCTCCAACTAA
>CACGYL010000043.1 GCA_902577285.1 uncultured Pelagibacteraceae bacterium
TAAGTAATAATTTTTTGAGGTGCTTGAGTATAAGTAAGCACAACACTTAAAAAAGTAGCTGTTGCAATTATTGAAAATATTACAGCTGTGATGATTGCAGTATCTTTTAAACAACTTAATAAAGATGATAATGTTAATTCTCTGTAAATAAAAAATCCTATAGCTACTGCATAAACTCCTGCAATAGCAGCAGACTCGGATGGGGTCAAAAAACCTGCATATATGCCACCTAATATTATAACTGGAGTTATCAATGCTGGAAGGGCTGCAATAAAAGAACTTAATCTCTCTTTAAATGTAGCTTTTTTATCAGCTCGTATATGTCGACACTTAAATAAAACTAAAAGAACCATTAAAATTAGAAGAATAACTCCCGGTATAACTCCAGCAGCAAATGTTTTAGATACAGGTACGTATGTAAGTGCACTAAACAAAATAGCCGCATTTGATGGAGGTATTAGAGCTTCAAGAAGTGCAGCAGATGCAGCGAGCACGACCACAAATGGAGTAGGGTAACCTTGTTCAATCATTTTGGGCATCATAATTGTTCCAACCGCAGTGATTGCAGCTAAGATTGATCCACAGAACGCTGCAAAGAAACCCATCGCAATAACCATTGCAACACCTAGACCTCCTGGCCAATGTCCAACTAAAGTTGTTGCAAATCTTACAAGTCTAAGTGCTGCACCACCTTTAAGCATAGCCATCCCACTAAAGATAAATAATGGTACAGCTATAAGTACATGTTTTGTTAGAGCTCCAAAAGATACTTGAATTAAAACAGACCAAGGTAGATTTAATCCTCCAATAGCAGCTATAGAGCTACCTAAACCAAATACTAAAAAAATAGGAACAGAAATTATTAACGCTACTAAAGACAGTATAGATGCTAATGCAAACATTTAATTTCTTATTAAATTTATGATATTGTCGAAAAGTAACTCTAAAGAGGTTAAAGCTAAAATTAAAAAACCTACTGGGAATGCTAAAAACATCCACCATATAGGAATGCTTATTTCAATTTCCATTACTTGTCCTAAATTGAAATACATTATTGTTGCATCAAGACCTGCTTTAAAGAAAATGCAAGCTGATATAAGTGCAATTGTATTTACAATTAAAAATAAGATTTCTTTATTTGTTTTTGATAGCATGGGAGTTAAAAAATCAACTTTAATGTGTTGTCCTTTTTTTAATAAAGGGCCTAGTAATGGAAAAACTAACCAACTAACTAAAACAGGTGGTAACTCAATAAACCAAGCAAATCCAGTACCAGTTATGAATCTTGTAGCTGCACTTAAAAATAATGCAGCAACCATAATAAAAACAATTAGCATTGCGAGAGCTATAGAGGCTAAAGCCAAGTAACTATTAACTGCTCGCAACGCTTTCATTTTAATAGATTAAGCAAATAACTTATTCTAATTGTTTTTTGCGTACTCTTGTGCTGCTTTTAAAGCATCAGCGTCAATCATTTTTGCCATAGCAGGCATAACCTTATCTTTCATAAGCTTGTCGAATTTAGCTTTCTCTGCGCCAGAAAGAGTAGTTACAATACCACCCCTGTCTTGGAATTCTTTAAGAACAGTTTCTCCATGGTCCATAATTCTATCTGTTGAAAGAGTTCCAACTTCTTTTCCTACATCCATAATTATTTTTTGTAAGTTCGCAGGTAAACTATTAAACCATGTAGAGTTAGCCATAATGTATGCATCAGCATAATATTGGTATGGCTTTTGAGCGTATTTTAAAAATTCCCACCAACTATATGCTTTAATACTTCCTGGAGGACTATTAATAGTATCAATCATTCCAGACTGCAAAGCATTATACACTTCTCCAGTTTTTAAAGATACACGGTTTGCCCCAAGAGCATCCCACATAGGCTCTTCACTCTTAAGCAATCTTCTAGCTTTAAGACCTTTCATAGCATCAATACCTGTCAATTCTCTCGCACTTGAAATTGACATTACAGGTCCCACTGGGTTGTACATGACTAAAGTTGAATTTGTTTTTTTTGTTAATTCACCCCAAATTTCTTTTCCAATTGGTTGAAATTTTGTTTTAATAACCATTAAATTTTCTTTTCCAATTTTTATTTTCCAGGTTAGTTTTACATCACCATTAAATAATCTTAGAGCTCCTAATTTTGAAAATCTCCATCCATCTTCAGATATGACATTGCC
>CACGYL010000044.1 GCA_902577285.1 uncultured Pelagibacteraceae bacterium
ATTAAAGGTGATAAAAATTTTCCTCATAGATCTTTAAAGTTTTTAATTAAAAAATTTGATTTAAAAGATGAAAATATTAAATCTATTTGCTTTTATGAAAAACCATTTAAATCCTGGTGGGAAATTTTTTATTATTCAATTAAAAATCCATTTCAAAATAGAGATTTTCTAATTAATCATCTTAAAAATTTTAATAAAGGATCAATTTTTTTTTATACAGACATTAATAAATTAATTAATATTTCAAGAGAGAAAATTGTTTATTCATCACATCATCTAAGTCATTGCTTATACGGCTTATCTGTTGTTAAAAATGTTTCTGATTATGTTTATATAACTTGCGATGGTGTTGGAGAAGGTGAGACAATGTCCATTTATACAATTGATAATGAATATAAAATTAAAAAGATTTGGACAAACTTTTATCCAAATTCAATTGGCTTACTATATTCTGCAATAACTGATTTTCTTGGATTTGAGATTAATGAAGGTGAGTTTAAAGTTATGTCTTTGGGCTCTTTCGGAAAACCAGTTTATGAGAAAGAACTTAAACAAATTTTTGATGTTGAGAATTTTATAATTAATATGGATTATTTTCAATTTCATAAAAGTCCAAGCAAATCTTTTTCAAAAAAACTATGTGAAGTATTTGGAGAACCATATCTAGACATTAATGAGAAGGGAAATTTTAATAAATATGCAGATATTGCATGCTCAGCTCAACTAATTTTAGAGCATACTATGAAAAATTTAATACAAAAGGCAATGAATTTATCTGGTAGGAGAAAAGTTATTTTGACTGGTGGTGTAGCTTTAAATTGTAAAATGGTTCACAATCTTTCTAAACAAAATATATTTGAAGAAATGATTATTCCACCTTCTCCAGGAGACTCGGGGTCAGCTATAGGAGCTGCGAATTTTGCTTTTTTAGAAAAATCAAAAGTAAAAACAATTGATTTTAATAGTATTTTTCTTGGCCCAAAAAAAAGTCTTATTAACAAAAAAGAAAATAGAGATAATTTATTTTTGAAAATCAATTTAACTAATGATTTTGCGAATGAGGCAGCAACTAAATTAATTAAGGGTGAAGTAATTGCTTCCTATTATGGATCGACCGAAGTTGGACCAAGATCTCTTGGAAATACCTCAATTTTGTGTAATGCTAGAAATGAAGAAGCTGTAAATAATTTAAATCTAAATTTAAAAAAAAGAAGAAGCTTTCAACCTTTAGCACCAATTTTACTAGAAGAAAATTTTAATAAATATTTTTCGATTAATAAAAGTGTTTTTAAAAATTTGGAATGGATGGGAACATTGTGCGATGCTAAAGAATTACTTTATAAAGACTATGCCTCAATTATACATGTTGATGGAACTTGCAGAACACAAATTGTAAAAGATGAAAATTCTTTAATATATAAAGTTTTAAAAAATCTGAGTTCAAAAGGTTCAAATATATTAGTGAATACATCTTTCAATATATCAAAAGATCCTGTGGTATTTGACTTATATGATGTGTATGTAAACATGAGAAGAATGAACATTAAATTTGTTTTAATGGACGATGGTTTATATCAAGCTAAAGATATATGAAAAAAATAATTAATTACTTTTTTTTAATATCTGACTTTAAAAAAAAATATGGTTTAATTAAAACCCTCATTTTTATTGTTTTTATAGTCTTAGTTTTACTTTTTTCTATTTTTGTTTTTTTTCAAATCTTTTTACCATTTACTTATATTGCGATATAAATAATCCTATGAACTATTGGTTAATGAAATCAGAACCAGATGTATGGTCAATTGATCAACAAATCAAAGCTGGAGAAAAAGGTGCTGACTGGGATGGTGTTAGAAATTATCAAGCAGCCAATAATTTAAAAAAAATGCAAAAAGGTGATCTTTGTTTTTTTTATCATTCTAACATAGGAAAAGAAATTGTTGGCATTGTTGAAGTTATAAAAACTGCATTCATTGATCCAACAGATAAGAAAAAAAGGTTTGTTGCAGTTAAAGTTAAATTTAAAAATAAACTTCTAAAACCAGTAACGCTTGAAAATATCAAAAAAATAAAGGCTTTAGAGAACTTAT